>NZ_JAAFKD010000028.1 GCF_013299165.1 Microcoleus sp. bin38.metabat.b11b12b14.051 | reverse complement strand
CGAATTGGCGGCAGTTAGTAGTCTAAGAAACCGGGTTTCTGCGATAATCTTGGCATCCTCACGAAGATTTAGGAAGAAACCCGGTTTCTGAGCCCCCCGCACACAGAACCCCCGCGCACCTCCAAGAAACCGGGTTTCTGCGACAATCTTGGTATCGTAGCTAAGATTTAGGAAGAAACCCGGTTTCTGAGGCCCCGCGTCTAGTCCAAGAAACCCGGTTTCTGAGTCCCCCGCGCACAGAACCTCCACGCAGAGAGAACAATATGCCACGTCGCCAAGTTATCTTACAAACAGGTAATTACTACCACGTTTATAACCGAGGTAATGACCGTCAGCTTATTTTTTTTGAGCGAGATAACTATATTTATTTTTTACGCCAATTAAGACACTATCTGATTACTAATGGTGTCGATATTATCGCTTATTGTCTGATGCCGAACCACTATCACTTATTAGTTTATCTCACAACAGATCGTTTTTCTAAGCTGATGCAGGCGTTTACTCTGTCCTATGCTAAGGCTATCAATAACCGATATCACAAGGTGGGTTCACTATTTCAGGGAAGGTTTCAGGCGATTCATGTAGATAGAGAAGACTATTTATTACATCTCACTCGCTATATTCATTTAAACCCTGTCTGTGCTAATATAGTTGACAAAGCCGAGGATTGGGAATTTTCCAGCTATCAAGAATATATCGATCTGCGTCACGGAAGTTTACCTAAAATAGATCGAGTGCGATCGCAATTTAACTCAGCAGATACTTATCGTAACTTTTTAGAAGACTTAACTAGCGATCGATCAATCCAGCATTTAACCTTTGAAGAATAGACGCGAATCCAAGCAACCAAATCCAAGAAACCGGGTTTCTGCGACAATCTCCGAATCCCCACCCAAATTTAGGAAGAAACCCGGTTTCTGAGCCCCCGCACACAAAACCCCCGCACACATCCAAGAAACCGGGTTTCTGCGACAATCTCAGCATCCTCACCCAAATTTAGGAAGAAACCCGGTTTCTGAACCCCCGCACAGAGCTCTCGCGCACATCCAAGAAACCGGGTTTCTGCGATAATTCCCGTCTCCTAACGCAGATTTAGGAAGAAACCCGGTTTCTGAGCCCCCGCGCACAAAACCCCCGCACACATCCAAGAAACCGGGTTTCTGCGATAATTTCGGTGAGGATGCGAAAATTTAGGAAGAAACCCGGTTTCTGAACCCCCGCACACAAAACCCTCGCGCACATCCAAGAAACCGGGTTTCTGCGATAATTTCGGTGAGGATGCCCAAATTTAGGAAGAAACCCGGTTTCTGAGCCCCCGCACACAAAACCCCCGCACACATCCAAGAAACCGGGTTTCTGCGACAATCTCAGCATCCCCACCCAAATTTAGGAAGAAACCCGGTTTCTGAGCCCCCGCGTGTAATCCAAGAAACCCGGTTTCTAACTCCCCACAGCATCGCCCTCAAATCCAATAGCCCGCCGCACTTTCTCAACTTGCTTCGGTGCTTCCATTTGACGGAAAAGTTCAATCGCTTTATCGAAATTTTCCTGACTTTGGTCAATCACACCCATCTTTTGATAAGTTAATCCAAGTTGATAGTAAGCTTCAGCTAGGTCGCATTTAGCCCCGATTTGATCGAGAAGTGCGATCGATTCTAAATGATGGGAAAGCGCTGTTGTAAAGTCTTCCTGTCCTCGATAAAGTTCTGCTAGACCAGTTAGAGCCTTGGCTCTCACCTGAGTATACTGGAGTTCTTCAGCAAACTGGATAGCTTCTTGGTACATCTCAAAAGACTTGTCAAAGTCTTTCAAATTTTTATATGTTTGACCTAAAAATAATAATCGATATCCTAAAGCCCAGACACTAGAATTTGCTGGGACGGAACTTTTATTAGCAAATTCAAGTGATTCGTATTTCAAGTTTAAGCATGACTTCAAAAATGCTAGACAATAATATGATTCTACTGCATATCTATGGCAATCAGTATTTTCAGCCATTGATATAACTTTATCAAAAAGTGCTATCCCCTTTTCAATTTCTAATAAATCTATTTGACAAAGACCTATATTAAAAAAAGAAACTATTTCAAGATTTAGCAATTTAAAATCACTCGCAATAATTCTCGATCGTTCGTGAGATTCAATACTATTTTTAATATCGCCTGTTAACCAGTAAATGTCCCCTAATATGTTGTGAAGGACGCTCAAGACATAGCCAGGAGTAACTTTAGTGATGATTTGAATTATTGCTAACTTCATTTGTTGCAACAAGCCTAATCTATAAAATGCAATTCCCAGAGGCTCACTTCTGTCAAATTTAGTTTGTCTTCTTTTGACAATAACATCAGCAGCCCCATCGAAGTTATGAAACACGAGATAATGGTAGTAAGCTTCAAAAGCTGTCAAACCATATTTTATAGTTTCAACAATCTTCACACTCTCAGTCCAAAACTCTGCTGCTTTATGATTAGCCTCTTCCCAATCTTCTCTTTCCCTCAACCTACTAATAGCCTCTTCCCGAATCACCGGATGCAGCCAATACTCTCGATTCAGACACTCAACTAACGACAGATTTCGCAAAGATTCAATTACCCGCCGCTTCTGTCTTTCTGGCACATCCCACAACAAACACAATAATCCCTCAGTCGGGACAGTCGGCACATCCTGATAGCGATAACATCCCAAACGGCAGAGTAGTTTATAGGAATCTGGGTAAATTTGAGCAAGACGATTAAACTGATCTTCGATCAGGTTTTTTACAGCTAACTCTACCAATAACCCAGCTTCGACTTTATATTCTTGCCAATAGGCTAGCATACCTCCATCTCTCTGTATGGGAGCGCAGAGGATATTCATAGCTAGAGCATTGCCGCCATAGGCCTTGTGCATTTCCCTGAGAGTTGTTGCGTCTATCTCAATATCACGGCGACTCAAAAAATCTTGCCATGCTTGTTCATTGAGGCTAGGTAACGAATAGTTAGTGACACCCACACATTCAGCCAAAGGCTGACGGCTGGTAATCAGCGTCACGGATTGTACCGACGCATCAGCCAAAACTCGTAACAATTCAACGTAGCCGCGATGGGGTTCAATAAATCTGCCTTGTCCATCTAGCGCGGGTTCCAAATTATCAATCAATACCCCAACTCTGCGTATCTGGAGTTGCCGCTTCAGTCTCCCAAGCGTAATTCCAAACTCCCGCCCTGGTTCTTCCTGAAAGTCTTTTTTCAGCAATTCCTCGATCGCACTTTCGACTCTGGTAATATTCTCTTTCTCCTTAGCCATCAGCACTTCCACCACTAAGTCAAAACCCTGAGACTTGAGATATTCCTGCGCTAAAGTCGTTTTACCAACACCGCCGGGAGCTTTGATGACGATGACTTTTGCTCCTTGCTCGATCAGCGTGTCAAGGTTGGCGATCGCCTCTTCACGTCCCACAAAATTCAGGTTTGGGGCTGGGGGAAGTGCGATCTGAGCGATCGCCACAGGTTGCGCTGGTTCCTGAATTTCACTAGGTTCAGCAATGTCTTCCCAGTTGAGTTTTAAAACTTCACAGTAAGCTTTGAAGATATCAGCATTTATCGGACGCATTCCATATAAAAAGAATTTCCAGCTTTCCTGCGTTACCCCTAGATAGAAATAATCCTCACTTTCTTTCCAATGAGGATCTAGAAGTTTACTGGCTCTGCGAAGTGGCTCTTTACTATCGACAGTCCACTTCTCTTTATTTCTAGCTTCCTTAATGATTTTTTTAACTGACTGACGAGTTATGAGGTTCTGCATTTTACAGCGTATTGATTTAAGTATCAAGATCAATTTAGATCAATTTAGATCGGTTAGCATTAGTCTCCTACCGATCTTAACTGATCTTGCGAGCATTCTGACACACCCGTTATTGTGAAGATGTGACAAATCAAGATGAGATTTGACACAAGTTTCAAAAATAATGGAGATTAACTAAGATGTCCGATCCAAAAGACACAGCCCGTTACGACGTATCTACTGATACCAACAACAGTGTTCAGTCCTCCTTTGCTACTGAGGGTTCACGAGAGACGACTATTCGCGATAACAATACTGGCAAAGACTACCGAGGTACAGGTAGCACTGACAAAGAATCGCGCGATAGTGCTTGGGATTCAGTTCGTCGAGATAACGGCTAAAACCTAGCTAGCTTAGTAGGTAGTCAATATTGATTACCTACTAAGTTTTGATGAACTAAACGATAAAGGCGATCGCGCTTACTAGATTTTGATTACCTAGAGTTCAGTTATGAATTTATCTAACCCTTGAAGCACATATTAACTGAGTGCGAAGCGGGTTATGTGAAACGCATAACTATAAATTCTATTCCCCAATGTAAATACAGAACAAAACATTACAACTGGAGTAACTACAATGCCTTTACCAACAACTGAGCAAGAATGGGATAAACAAAGTGGTGATGGCTATCAATTTGATAACAATCTTACTACAGGCAACATTTACACAGGTATCAAAGAGTCTACAGCCGAGGTTAAGCAAGTCAATCAACAACTTTCGACAGCACTTCTCGGTTATGCCGCTGGCATGAATACTGGCTATGCCTATGATATAACTACTGATGGTTCTTACAATGGCACTACTAAGTCTCATGCAGGAATTGATTATAAAGTTGGTTCTGGTAAAAACGTTTCAGTAGTAGTGCCTGGAAAAATCATAAACGTTGTTCAAGACACCAATGGAATAGGCCAGTTTGTGACTGTACTGGGTAATGATGGAAAACAATGGATATACGGTCATCTCACAGGTGCCAAGCTAACAGGCGATGTAAAGATTGGAGAGTCGATCGGCACAGTCAAAAACCAAGGCACTAACTCCCATTTTCACATAGAGGTACACAATCGTGGTGCTAATGGTTTATTTACTAGCTATATTGGTGGAATTCCATCTCAAAGCCGTGATTTTGTACTGAACAATTCGATGAGTCCCCTGCAAGCTTATTCGGAGTGGAAAAACCAGGGCAATAACGGAGGCGGTGTTACCCTTCCACCCTCATCTTCAGGAGGCAAAGTTTTCACGGGCGGTTCGGGGAATGACATCCTCAACGCGCAAAACACCAACGACACCTTGATTGGTAACGCCGGCAACGACACCCTCTATGGCGAAGCCGGTAACGATTACCTAAACGGTGGTGCGGGTAACGACTACCTCGACGGCTACGCCAGCAGAAATAGCCCCGATTTCGATACTCTCGAAGGTGGAGCGGGGGCGGATACCTTTGTGTTAGGAAACTCACGCCAGGGAATGTTTTACCTAGGAACCGGTCAGGCGACTATTGTCGATTACAACTTCCGCGATGACTACATCCAGTTGCGCGGCAATCGTAATCAGTATCGCCTGACTCCTCAAGGCAATGACACTCTGGTGCAAACCTCCGGCGGCGACACATTAGCAGTAGTCAAAAACGTGCCAGATTTGAGCTTCAACATCACACCTTCCCGTAGCGACTTTAAGTTTGTTTAACTTGCTTAAAGGAAAGGAGTAGTCCAAGAAACCGGGTTTCTGCGATAATCTCAGCATCCCCACCCAAATTTAGGAAGAAACCCGGTTTCTGAACCCCCGTACAAATCCAAGAAACTGGGTTTCTGCGACAATCTCAGCATCCCCACCCAAATTTAGGAAGAAACCCGGTTTCTGAACCCCCGCGATAATCCAAGAAACCGGGTTTCTGCGACAATCTCAGCATCCCCACCAAGATTTAGGAAGAAACCCGGTTTCTGACTCCCCGCACACATCCAAGAAACCGGGTTTCTGCGATATTTTAAGCATCCCCACCAAGATTTAGGAAAAAACCCGGTTTCTGACTCCCCGCGATAATCCAAGAAACCGGGTTTCTGCGATATTTTAAGCATCCCCACCAAGATTTAGGAAGAAACCCGGTTTCTGACTCCCCGCGCGAAGAGCCTATCATCCAAGAAACCGGGTTTCTGCGATAATTTAAGCATCCCCACCAAGATTTAGGAAGAAACCCGGTTTCTGACTCCCCGCGCACAGAGCCCTCGCGCACATCCAACCCACATTCCGCACTTCAAATTGAAATACGATAAAATACAATCCCCAAAAAGCCAAAAATTACGATAATTAAGAAAAAATACTTGACCCCATCTGCTGAAAGAAGAGAAATAATCAAATCTTAAATCTTTGACTCATAAAATAGTTTATGTAAAGCACTAAAAAATTGAGGAATAATTAATTCCCCTGATGATGATAATTTTGGGTTAGAGGATGTTTGGTTGTTACGGTTAAGAAAGTAGATAATATTTTTGACAAGATGACGGCAAATTATTCAAAATAAAATGGCGTTCATCTGTTAAATTAACAATTTGATTTACCCCATTTAAAGTCAAAATATGAATTCCTTGAAAACCTTGAAATATCCATCTTAACGTGGGCAGCTCTGTTGATTTTCCTAGTTGATTTTTGATGCCAGTTTTAGCTGCTTTTAATTGATTTCTAAGTTGCCGTTGACCGAGACTATAAACCAACAAGGACAGAGACATTAAACATAACATGGTCTCAACTCTTTTTGGGGTTTATACAAAAAAACTATCCGCGAAAAACAAGGGAGCTTTCAGAAATCGAAATCCTCTCTCGCTCTTACTGTTGATTTTTCTAATTGCTCAGAATTTCTGATGGTTCTAACTTCTCATCATCAACTAGGTTGGTGGCTAAAATAAATCTTCCTGCTGATTTTATGAGGATTTCTATCTCTGAATCTTTTTGGTGAATCACTCCTTCTATTTGACAAATAGTCTGACTATCTTTTGATTGGTTTCCAGAACTTACCTGAATTTCTTTGATTTCAAATAGCTTCAGATTTTTGTTGATACTTTTTAGTTGATCTTGAGCTGACTCGGCACTATTAAATTTTTATTTTCTTAATTCCTTGAGCATTTTTTCAGCTCGCTCCTTAGCCTTTTCTATCTTTTTTTCGAGTTGCCTTAAATCACTTTCTTTTCTTTCTCGGCTTTCTACTATTAGCCAAGTTTGTTTGATTCCCGCATAATTTACTATTTCCTCTTTCCATTTATATCCGTCTAATTTGAGGGCTTTTGTTCTGGCTCTTTCTAATGTGTCTATCTCTGGCATCTCTGATGACTGTACTAATTATTGGGCTTTTTTTATGGTCTTGGGTACTCTACTTATCCATTTCGTATCTTTGATTAACTGGATATTTTATTGACTATATAATGCACTGTCACAGACCATGATACTGTCAATATTTATCTGATTTTTGAACTCTACTAATATTTTTCCGAATACGGCTTTGTCCGCTTCATTTCCATCTCCAGCTCTTGTAAATAATGGCAAGCCTTCACTATTTACAATTAAATCACATAGAACTTGTTTCAAGTCAGGTCTATGATCGCGAGAATATCATGAAGGTTATATTTATGGGGATTGACTTGATTATTTCTGTTTCTTTATTTGGATTTTGGGGCTTTTTGTATTCCCCATGTAGATGGAATGATGTAGCATCTAAGTGAGCATACTTTAGATTTATTTGAAACTTCTTAATCACAGATCATACAATTTCCATAAATATCTTGTTCAATCCATGTTTATATAATTTATCCATGACTCTGCCAATTTTATCGTCATTTATATAATCCGCTTTTATGCCCGCACCTAACAAGGTTTCGATTCCTTTGTCTTCAAAAAACTGGCTAAATAAATATAAAGGTCTTGATACAAATCCTAATCCATTGATTAAAATAGCTTTCACTAATGGGCTCTCCTGAACTTATGGTTATAAACTTATCTAATCAGAAAAGCAAGCTAATACACGATTCTTGAAATTATTCAAATTAGAAAAGCCATATCCTTGCCGCATTATCAACTTAATTCGATTGTTGATACCTGACATGACCCCACTTGTTGTGCGATGAATAAAGTAGTTACAAATTCCCTCAAAATGATTCTCAATTGTTGATGCGAATTCTCTCAAAAATACTTGTGCATGATTTAGCCATTGCTTGAGTTTTTTCTGTCCTTTTTTTACCGTCAAATGGGTTTCATATATTTCTCTAAATTTTTCTTTCATCTCATACGCAATTCTCAAACATTCTGATTTTTTTAAGGTCAATTCTAATTTATCAATCTGCTCTGGGTTCAGATTTACTCGATTGCTTAATAATAAATATTTACTTTGCCTGTCTGTTATTCCTGCTGCTCTACGTAATTTGTTTAAGTCTTGATTAACTACTTTCATCACATGAAAACGATCGATAACAACTTGGGAAGAGAGGGAATACCTTTTTGATGACTTTTGGGAATCCTCCCCACATATCAACACTCACTTCCTCAACTTGGAAAGCGAACCTCAATCGGTTGTGACATAAGGACTTCAATGATTTCCTCACATCTGTGAGAGTCAATCATCTCAATCAGATTACCATTAGAAATGTCACCAACAACAGTTACAAAATTTCCCTGGCTTTTCCGCATACTTATTTCATCCAAAGAAATTCGCTTAACCCGTTCCCATCTAGTTTTTTTTTGAGCTTGATTACCTGATCAAATATTCCTTTTATTTCGTCATAACTCAGTCCTTCTTCTCGTCCAACTTGCTCCATACTGGATTGTTGTACGCGCTCATAAATATTTTCTTCGTATCGTTGAGTATGCCGTCTCTTTCAGCCTAAAAAATCTATTCTTTCTGTGGGATATCGTTGGCAACTAGGACAGTAAAACTGCCGTCGTGGGATCTTTAAATAAACAGGACGACCAAAAACCGACAAATCTCTTACTAAAGTTGGTCGATTTTGAT
Source organism: Microcoleus sp. bin38.metabat.b11b12b14.051 (assembly GCF_013299165.1). Taxonomy (NCBI): domain Bacteria; kingdom Bacillati; phylum Cyanobacteriota; class Cyanophyceae; order Oscillatoriales; family Microcoleaceae; genus Microcoleus; species Microcoleus sp. bin38.metabat.b11b12b14.051. The sequence goes on along the minus strand of NZ_JAAFKD010000028.1, from coordinate 73,280 downwards.
GCAATTTTTCGGTATAGTTGTTACAATGATGACAAATAATTCCTTCAGATACAATACTCAATCCCAAGAAAACTTTTCCCTCAACTTGAGTACAAGTTTCAACCCTAATTCCAGGCAAGTCTAATAGATAGTCTATATGGAAGCTCATAATGGTAAATGTATTGGTATATACATTTTACACCATAAACTCAGGAGAGCCGTTTTGCTGGCACTTTAAATATAGAAGACAAGGGACAAGCTTCAGTATGATTGGGCGAACTAACATCAGCTTTAAAGGCAGATTTAATAGTTTTAATATCGCTTAAATTATAATGCTTCAGTTGTTGAGACAAGTGATTGGCTGCCGCAACTGCATCGGTTTCACAAGCGAATTCTACACTTGATAATTTCCTAATTTTTTGTTGAGCTTCAATTTCACTTTTTTTGATATTTATTGATAATTTACGTCGGTCAGACTCAGTGCCGAGCTTTCTACTACTAGCCATCGCTGCAATACTCCACCATAATTACTTTTGTGTTCCGACGAGCGATATCCCGTTACAGCAGAATCAATAAAGTCTGTTTCACTTAGTTGAGACACCAGTTGCTGTGCTTGTTTTAGACGTTGTGGGACACGACTTAACCATCTACAACCAGTAAGAATACTTAAATTAGGAGCCGTATATAATGCGCCCTGAGCCACCATTAAACTATCTAAATTTAACTGATTTTTAAACTCCATAATAATTGATGCAAATACGCCTGAATCTGATTCATTACCAGAAGCTACTTTCAAAAAAAGTGGTACATCTCCATCCCCGGTACAAATCAACTGTACAATAAACTGTGGTAAGTCCGGGCTTGACCCTTGAGAATAGCCGTAAGTAATTGAAATCGGGACGGGAGGTATTGGATCATTGCTCGCTGAACTATTTGATTCATCTTCCGGGCTATTCTGAGCCCAAAAAGCCACCGATGGATGCTCAAAATCATAGTTTCCATGCAGATGAAAAGAACTTGAGTCCAAGTGAGATGTCTCAACCTTAACTTCAAACTTTTGGGCAGCAGCCAGGGCAATAATTGTAAAGATTTGGCTGACTCCCACTAAATATAGTTGATCTAAAACTCTTCCCAAACGATAGTCGTTAAGATGTTCTGGTTGAATGCCTTCTCCTATTAAATGCTCTGTATCTTTACCTTCAAAGAATTTTGGAAATAAATATAATGGCGCTGATAGTAAACCTAATCCGTTGATAATCATTGCCTTAACTGCTAACCCGCTCGCTAACTATTTCTCCTGGTTGTTCACCTACTAATTGATTAATATGTTCTAGGATTCCTAGCTCATCTATTAGACCTGCGACCAAGCCCAGATGGTCAATGTCTTTGACTGTAATTTCTTCTTGAATATTCATATATTGAGAGATTTTTTCCGAGGTTTTTATCATACTTGTTGAACATTTTATACCGAATTAGTTATCAAAACGATGGTATTTTTTACCAGATTTTACTTCCGATTTTTCAGCCCAATTTTTTGACGGTTGTCTTGAGTATAAATGCTCAGAAGTCTGGCGAGAGGGACGGCATATATCGCCGTCACACAGCTTAACTGCACCTATGTGACAGTTGGGGTGCGGAATGTGGGTTCTAACGGAAAGCGAGCGGGGACAGCACTTCTAACGGAAAGCGAGCAGGGACAGCACTTCTAATGACTAATGACTAATGACTAATGACTAATGACTAATGACTAATGACTAATGACTAATGACTAATGACTAATGACCAATGACTAAAAGAATGCCGGTTGGTGGCGGATCAAATTCAGGAATTCTTCGCGAGTTTTTTGTTCGTCCTGAAACACGCCCAACATCGCACTCGTCACTGTCCAAGCACCGGGTTTTTGCACGCCCCGCATCGTCATGCACATATGGCTGGCTTCCATTACTACAGCCACTCCCTGCGGTTCCAATATTGTCTGAACTGCTTCGGCAATTTGGCGCGTCAAACGTTCTTGCACCTGCAAACGGCGGCTGTACATCTCGACAATTCTTGCTAATTTGCTCAGTCCCACTACTTTTTGGTTGGGAATGTAAGCGACGTGAACTCGACCCATAAATGGCAGCATATGGTGTTCGCACATACTGAAGGCACTGATATCTCGCACCAGTACCATTTCGTTGTGACCTTCGTCAAAGATAGCGCCGTTGAGGAGTTCTTCGAGGGATTGACTGTAACCGCTGGTAAGAAATCGCATTGCTTCTGCTACGCGCTTCGGGGTTTTGAGCAATCCTTCGCGTTCGGGATCTTCTCCTACTCCCAGCAGCATTGTGCGAACGGCTGCCATCATTTCATCCATGCCTACTTCTGAGGCTACGGGAACGTTGGATTCTTGACCGTGGGAGGAATTTCGATCTGGTCGAGTGGCGATGCGCGACAAGTTGTTATCGGCGGTTGCAGACTGTTTCATGGTGTCAGTCGAGATTGAGTTTGAACCGTTAGTACCGTTATTCGATGCAATTGTCATAAGAAGTTGGTGTGAGGATGAATCTATTTGCGATTTGCGATTTGCAATTGGGCACAGAGCGATCGATTTGCGATTTGCGATTTGCAATTGGGCACAGAGCGATCGACTTTCGACTTTCGACTTTCGATTGGCGATTTGGAGATACAGCTAGAGATTCCAAGATTGTTGAATTCGAGAAAACTCCAGCAGTCTACAATCTCAATTTCACAAAACTCCGGCGTTGGACATCAGCGTGATTTCTTCAATTACTGCACTTGCTGGCAACTGAACTGCGTGCAGAATTGATTGGGCGACGATTTCTGGAGTTAACATCGCGCTGCGATCGAAATCGGCTTGCACTGTGTCTGTGTCCCACAGGGGAGTGTTGACAGAACCCGGACAGATGGCTGTGACGCGAATTCCGCTACCCCGTTCTTCGGCTGCTAATGTTTTGGACAAAGCCATGAGACCGAATTTGCTGACGCAGTAGGCTCCCCAGTTGGGGAAGGTTTGGCTGCCTGCGATCGAGGAAACGTTGATGATGATTCCCGATCGCCGATCGCGCATTCCTGGCAAAATTCCTAAAATGCACTGCCAAACGCTAGTAAGATTGAGGTCTAGAACTTTCTGCCAGTCAGCTAGGGGCGTTTCGGTCAAGGAGCCGGTGTAGCCCATGCCAGCGCTGTTGACCAGGATATCTACGGGCCCGAATTGAGCTGCGATCGCGCTGATGCCGCCTTGCACTTGCTCAATTTTTGCCAAGTCTAAGCGATAAGCTTCTGCTTTCACTCCGAATTCTCGGGCTGCTGTGGCAACAGCTTCTAGGTTTTCTGACTCTCGGCTAACTAAGGCTAGATTTATGCCCGCAGCAGCGAACGCTAGAGCCGTTGCTTTGCCAATACCGCTGCTGGCTCCGGTAATCAGAGCCTGCTTTGTTGTTCGATCGTTCATTCAGTGTCCTGATAGTTCCTAATTTTACGGAAAAACACGGAAATTAGTTTGCAAGTGTTAGCTTGACCGGGTGAACTATTAAACCCTTTATCCCGTTGCCCAAGGCATCTGGGACTACTTTTCGCATATTTTCGCTCGAAAGCTTCCCGTCAAGCGTTGCAGCCTTCTTCGGCAAATTAGACAACTGTCTGCTGCGGGCGATAACAATTAATTATGAGATATACATTAAGAACTGTTAAGCCGATGTCACCTGAGAAATTATAACACTGTTGACAGATTCGCAGAATAGTCAGTTGTGAGTTATTAGTTATGAGTTTGAAGTTAAGAGATTGTAATTCATAACTAATAACTCTCAACTCCGGCTCAAGCAGCAAGTTCAGTGAAAACACCGATATCGCGAAACTTTTGATACCGCATATCTCGCCGCTGTTGACCAGTAAGTTGTGTGAGTTCTACTAGGTTTTCCAACAAAGCTTGTTTGAGCATAGTGGCAGCTTTCAGGGGATTGGAGTGAGCGCCACCAACTGGTTCGGGTACTATCTGATCGAGAACGCCGAGGTTTTTCAAATCCCAGGAAGTAATTTTGAGGGCTTCGGCGGCTAAGTTAGCTTTCCCCGAGTCTTTCCACAGGATGGCGGCACAAGCTTCGGGTGTAGCTACGGTATACACCGAATGTTCTAACATTAACAGCCGCTCGCCGACGCCGATACCTAATGCGCCACCGGAACCACCTTCGCCGATGACGGTGCAAATAATTGGAACGTCAAGACGAAACATTTCTCGCAGGTTGCAGGCGATCGCCTCTCCCTGTCCAAGCTGTTCGGCTTCTAAGCCCGCCCAAGCCCCGGGAGTGTCGATAAAGGTGAAAATTGGCATGGAGAAGCGATCGGCGTGTTCCATCAACCGCAGGGCTTTGCGGTAGCCGCCGGGAGCAGCCATCCCGAAGTTGCGGGCGATATTGTCTTTGGTGTCGCGCCCTTTTTGATGGCCAATGATGACCGTAGGACGCCCGTCTATGCGGGCAATTCCGCCGACGAGGGCCGGGTCGTCTCCGCCGCGCCGATCGCCGTGGAGCTCGATCCACTCATCGCTAATTGCCTGAATGTAATCGAGGGTGCTGGGGCGGCGCGGGTGACGGGCGAGTTGCAGCCGCTGCATGGGGGACAAGCTGCTGAAAATTTCTTGTCGCAGTTGGGCGGAACGAGCTTCGAGTTTGCGAATTTCGTCGGTGACATCGACGCTGTTTTCGGCGGCCAGTTCGCGAATCTGGTGAATTCGGGTTTCGAGTTCTGCCAGGGGCTTTTCAAAATCTAGGAGTAGTGGTTTGCGGTCGGGGTTTGCCACGCTGATAATTTCTATAGGGTTTTTAAGGTTTGGTCGATCGACTGTTTCCCGATCCTACCCTGTCAGGTGTTACTGAAAAAGAGGGTTTAGGGGAAGTTTTGAATTTTGAATTGTGTTTTGCTCGATCACCAGAGTTGAAAATCAGGGGATTCAGCGTCTTTTTTTGCTACACTATTTTTGCTTGCTTAAGCGAGTTTCACCAAAAAGAATTGGTTTAAAGCCGGAACCCTTTTAGACAGAAATTAAAAGAAGACTATTCATTACTCCCATCCCCTTCCTGACCGGGAGAGGTCGCTGTCCCTGGTCAACTGTCAACTGTCCCTGGTCAACTGTCAACTGAACCGCACGACTTCCCACGCCTATGTCCGCCCACAGCCACAAAAGACCTAACCCTGCTGAATTGTTCCAAAGTGCCAAAAGCGACACAAGTGCGATGATCGAACTGACTCCCTCGGAAGCTTTCACAGCTATTTCAGTCTTAGCTGTTGCCGCTGACGGTAAAATCTCCGAAGCAGAAAGACAAACCCTTGCCGCCAATCACATTCGCTTGTTCGGTTCTTATTCTGGCGAACACTTCCAAGAACTGTTTAAGAAAGTCCTGAAATTGAGCAGCCAGTACGCTCCGGCAGAAGTATTTGCAGCCGCTAAAAACGCATTGAATGCTCAGCTTCGAGAAACAGCTTTTGCGATCGCCACAGATTTGGTTTTGGTAGATGGACTTTTCACCACCGAGGAAAAAGATTTCTTAGTTGAACTTTCCCAAGCTCTAGACATCTCCGAGGAAATGGGCAAAAAAATCATCGAAGTCATGACCATCAAAAACTGCGGGGACAATTTGATGCCAGCTCAATCTATCGAATAAGTTGTTAATTAACTATTATCTAAGGGATGTCTGGTGATTGGTCACTGGTCATTGGTCATTGGTCATCTCGCCCGAAGAGCGAAGTCGAAGGGTGGTCATTGGTCATTGGTCATTGGTCATCTCGCCCGAAGAGCGAAGTCGAAGGGTGGTCATTGGTCATTGGTCATTGGTCATCTCGCCCGAAGAGCGAAGTAGAAGGGTGGTCATTGGTCATTGGTCATTGGTCATCTCGCCCGAAGAGCGAAGTCGAAGGGTGGTCATTGGCGACAAAGCAATCACCACCAAGCTTTTTCCAGATTACGAATTACCGTTATGAAGCGTAACTCATTTTACGCCATAAGTGCCATATCATGTCTGGTAAAATAACCGCTATCTGTTTGTAGTGAGTACCTAACTTATTCCTGGTGTTAACGAATCAGGATTCTTTGTCCCGACTGCAAACAACTTTTATTCCTGTCGTGCGATCGAACACAATCTTAACTCTTAACTGTCTCAAAAAAAAGTTACTGGTTATTATCAGAAAAACTTTCCTCAATAACCAATAACTCTAACAAATTACATCAAAATGACATCAAAGGTCGGAAACCGTGCTTAACGGAAATTTCGCCGATTTGCTCCATCTTTTCCACAGTAATTTGATTCCGTCCCCAAGAAAAATTGGTGTACAACTTTTCAAATTCCAGCAGCATGGATTCAGCAAAACAGGCAAACAACTGCCGCCCTGGCACATCCATATTCACAATCTTCATAATCTTCCACTCAATATCGAGGGAATGCTCTACAATCCCGCCATTGAGTACGTAAATTTCGGGATGCTGAACCTGAGTTGCCAGATTTTTTGGATAGCCGCCGTCAATCAATAAACAGGGTTGCTTCAATGTCTTGGGGTCAATTTCTACTCCCTTCGGCATACTGGCTACCCAGACTACAATATCCGCTTGGGGGAGAGCTTCTTCTAAATCCATGATTTTGCCTCGTCCCAATTCCGATTGCAAATCTTGCAATCTTTCTTTGTCGCGGGCAATCAGCAACAATTCTGCTACATTTGTTTTAACATTCAGCCACCGACAGACAGCACTGCCAATATCGCCAGTAGCACCGCAAACGGCTACAGTAGCCTTTGAAAGTTCAATCCCCAATTTGGGGGCTGCTTCTTCTACTTGGCGGCAGAGGATGTAAGCCGTGTGGGTATTACCAGTGGTGAAGCGTTCAAACTCCAACTTGAGATTGCGAATTTGCTTAATTTGCTGCAAGTTGAATGTTTCAAAAATGATCGAAGAAAAGCCGCCTAAAGCAGTGATATTAATCCCGTTTTTTTGAGCGTGCGCCATCGCATTAATAATTTTGCGAGTGGCGGCTTTGATCCGGCGAGTGGCTAGCATTTCTGGTAGAAAACACGACTCGACATAGCGGCCTTCTATTTTTTGCCCGGTGATGCTAGTGACAGTGATATGATCGACTATCTGGGGCGGTGCGCTGCACCAAAAATCGAGCCCTTGATCGGCATATTCTGGATAGCCCAGCTCGTTAGCTACTGATTGGGCGTGTTCTAAGCTGGTTAAGTGACCGATTAGACCAAACATTAAGTTGTCAAATGAAGGAAAATTGAAAATTGAAGAAGGAAGAAGGAAGAAGGAAGAAGGAAGAAGGAAAATTAAAAATATGAATTTTCCAATTAAACAATGAGGCATCTCACTTTTAATTTTTAATTTTTAATTTTTAATTTTTATCCCATTCCTTATTTCCAATTGGATTAGGCTGCGAGGCCTTGTGCTGACATCCGCATGATGTCGCGGTTGTTAAAACCAATGTTACCTAGGGCTTCGCCATAGGCAATCATAAAGTCTTCAATTAAAGCCTCTTTTTCCATCCCTAGGACGTTAGCATCATCTGCGACAGAATTTAGCAGTCTCCAGATGATGGGCAAGTTTTGGCGGTTGGCGGCTTCAAGTTCAGCTTTGGATTCTTCAAAGTGAGCGTTAAGCCAGACTTCCCCAAAGTTGAGGTGCATATATTCTTCTTTGACGACGCCTTCGGTGATTTTGCGGGCAAAGTCATCGGCGACGGGAATGTAGATGTTGTAGGCTGCGATCGCAAAACACTCGATAATTAGTGATTGAATCAGCAAGCAAGTTACAACCTTGCCTTCGGCGGCAGCAGTTTGGAAGTTGCTGTGCAACTGAGAAAAGAATTCCTTGGCAAATACCATGTCTGGCGTGACTTTGAGATTCTTGCCACAAGCTTGGAAGCCTTTCATGTGGCGGTTCTCCATCTTGGACAAGCCAATTAACTCACTTTTCTTGTCAGCCAACAGTTCGGCCAGTTGCAGGTAATTGTCGTGAGCTTCTTGTTCGCCTTCAATCACAATGGCGTTGATGCGGCTGTAAGCATCTTTGTACGTTTCGGTTTGAAAGTCAATTGTTGGGCTGGCCTCAAGCTGGGGCATAGATATGTCGTCTCCTCGTATAACCTTGTAGGATGTTGGGAAACCCCTTTAAATTTTGGGGGTCGCGTGCACTACACTTTACCTATTTTCTACTAAAAATTTACGGTTGTGTGGGAATCTGGAAGGCGATCGGGTTTTAGAACCTCACAGGCTTATTATTTTAGGTGAATTCACAAGTTTATGGGTAAATCCTTTGACAGGTCTCAAGCGCTGGAAATGCTGAGTTTTATTGGGTTGCTGGCGGGGGCTGCGCTGGTGCTGCTGCCACTGGCTGCTGTATTTTTGGTTTCATTATCACCATCTGGTGTCGGTGTCAAGGCCACAGGTCTGACTTTGGGAAACTATCAGGAGGCTTGGCGACGGGGGAATTTTTTGTTAGCATTTCTTAATTCTACTGTAGTGGCGATCGCAGTGACGGGTTTTCAGGTAGTGACTTCTGCTTTGGCCGGTTATGCTTTGGCCCGGCTGAAGTTTCGGGGGCAACAAGCCCTAGTTTTGGTGGTTTTGGCGACGCTGGTGATTCCGTTTCAGCTTTTGGTGATTCCGATTTTCATGGTTTTGAAGTGGGGCCATTTACTGAATACTTACGGGGCGTTAATTTTGCCGACTGCGGCTAACGGTTTCGGGATTTTTCTCCTGCGCCAGTATTTTTTGACTGTGCCGGTGGAGTTGGAGGAGGCGGCAATGCTGGATGGGGCCAACCGCTGGCAGGTGTTGTGGCAGGTGATGTTGCCTTTGGCGCGCCCTGCGTTGGTGACGCTGTTTTTGTTTACGTTTATCGGCGAGTGGAATGATTTGTTTAAACCGCTGGTGTTTACGACGCGGCCGGAGTTGCGGACTGTACAGTTGGTTTTGGCGGAGTTTCAGGAACAGTTTACTAGCAGTTGGCCGTTGTTGATGGCCGCCGTGGTAATTGGGACTGTACCCGTGGTGTTGCTATTTTTGGCGTGCCAGCGGCAGTTTATTCGCGGGATTGCGGCGACGGGAATTAAGAATTGAGTTGGAAATGGAAGGCAAACCGCAGATGCTAGGTAGATAAACACAGATTAACGCAGATAATTTCCAGATACTTGGAGACTTTTGCGAGACTTTCTCTATAATCTCAGTTAAGCCTGTCACCGTGCAATCTAAAATTATCCAGTAAATCAAATGTATGCAGAATCTGCAAAAGCTGGGTTGGTTTTTATTTATTGCATCTTTTTTCCCCTGGCTGGCAATCCTGTTTGTTGTACCATTCCTACCGCTGAGCATCGCTGAAAAAACAAAAATAGATGTTGTTTTAGCTGTGCTAGCCGAAGTGTGTTTTTGGCTGAGCGTGGTAATTTTGGGAAAAGAAGTAGTTACCAAATATCGGCGTTATTTGAATCCCCGCTATCTTTGGAAAAAAATTAGAAATTTCAACCGCAAATAAACATGAATCAATTAAAACTAGGTTCGTAGTGAGGACTTTAGTCCTTCTTAATGCGGACTAAAGTCCTCACTACGAACCAGGTTAAGGTTGAGCTATTCGCTGATAATTTGCAAACGAATAGAGCGCTCTCCGTCTCCAAAATCTACTTCAATCTTTTCTCCCGAAAGACTGTCCAAACATCCCAAAAGTAAGCGTAAATTTGGTGTGCTTGCTCCTGTATCCACGTACAATCTATCCGCCAAACTGCCTAAACGTTTCCACACAGTGTAGAGTTTAACCACAGTTTGTTCTAGCTGTGCGGCTTGTTTGACAACATCGGCGGTTGTTCCCAAACATCCAACTCGCAAAGATTCTTCTAAGGCCATTTCCATATCTAGGTGAGACTGGTTGAGGGCTTGCACTTGGGCGGCGGCGTCGAGATATTTCGATAAATTCTTGGCGTCGGAAGTTAGCTGTTTTACTGTGTCTACGTCGGGATTTTCTGCTACTTCTTTTTGAATTTCGCTTTGGTGAGAAGGAGAGAGTTTCTCCATTTCTTTGACTAAAGGAGCGAGATAGCGGGAAGGAAGAGAACCGCTTGATGCTTTTTCTTTGACTTCTTCGGGCAATAAATCTGAGTTCATTGCCATCCATTCGTCGGATAGTTGTTTGACTTCGCGGCGGGTAATTCGATCGCCCTTTGAGGCCGCATCTGTTACCATTTGCTGTACTTCGGGGGATGATTTGGCAGTTTCGACAAAGGCTCTTTTGCTGAAGTTCCTAATGGAATCTGGGTCTAAATCTCCTTGCTCGATCAGAGTCTCGGCACTTTTAGCTAATTCTATCAAAGAATAGGCTTGACTTTTGCTAATTTCTCGTTCTTTTAGCCAGTTCAAAAAGCCGGTACCGCGTCCGTCGCCGCCTTTTTTTTCTCGGTCTCTGACTGTTCGGAGAATGCGTCCGCGCCAGATGTCGGTTTGTAAGTCGAAACGATCGCACACTTTCCAGGCGTTGTCAACCTGATTGTCGAAGTCGAAGTCTGGTATTTGTTCGTCTTCGGGGTCTGGTAATTGGAAATTGATATCGGTCAAGCCTTTGAGGGCTTCGGCGAGTTCTGCGGGAGATTGGGGGACTTCAGCCATTAGGAGAAATTTGTGTAGAGTAACAGCCGGTTTGATTGGGAATTTGCACGAGTTGAAATTTGAGACGCTACCTGTAGTAGTAATGCGGGCAAGGCTGACACTACTGATAGAGTGTTTGTGCAAGTCATATCATTATTGCACGATGAAGGGCGATCGGGCGATCGATACGCACAATGACATAATTGTATGTTTGTCGTTGCTGTACCCGCGAAGCAATCTCAGAGGCTTGAATATTGTGTGTTTGTCATTGCTGTACCCGCGAAGCAATCTCAGAGGCTTGAATATTGTGTGTTTGTCATTGCGAGCGTCCGCGCGAAGCAATCTCAGAGGCTTGAACGCAGACAAAAAAATAATTATACTATGTTTGTCATTGCGAGCTGTCGGTGGTAATCTTAAGTCCCTGCGATTGCTTCGCTAAGAGCTCGCAATGACATGATTACCGAATTGTCCGAAGAGAGCGTACCCGCGAAGCAATCTCAGAGGCTTGAATATTGTGTGTTTGTCATTGCTGTACCCGCGAAGCAATCTCAGAGGCTTGAACGCAGACAAAAAAATAATTATACTATGTTTATAATTGCGAGCTGTCGGTGGTAATCTTAAGTCCCTGCGATTGCTTCGCTAAGAGCTCGCAATGACATGATTACCGAATTGTCCGAAGAGAGCGTCCGCGCGAAGCAATCTCAGAGACTATAATATAAGCTAAAGACTCATCCTTGAATTAACAGTTATGAGCAAACAATATTATGTGTACATCATGACGAATCAGCATAACAGGGTACTTTACACAGGTGTAACCAGTGATTTAAAAAGAAGAGTTTACGAACACAAAGAAAAGTTAATAGATGGATTTACTAAAAAATACAATATCACGAAGTTAGTTTACTGCGAAATTTTTGAAAATGTATATGAGGCGATCGAACGAGAGAAACAGATTAAAGCTGGTTCTAGACAAAAGAAAATTGATTTAGTTAATAGTATCAACAAATCATGGCAAGATTTGTATAATGAGTTGTAAAAGAAGTTAATTCGGGGTTTAGCGTTGCTATTTTAATCTACTGCGATTGCTTCACTTCGTTCGCAATGACATTGTATAATTATAGTTAATACGGTTAACTGAATTTTTTTTGTCATTGCGAGTGCGAGCGTCTTAGCGAAGCAATCGCAGTGTCTATTTTTCATATCGTTTGGTAGACTAGACTGTCTTAACTGAACCGTATTGAATTATAGGTAAGCTGTAATCAGCCAGATTCGTTAAGATTTTTGTCAGAGGCATCGCCACAACTAGGATGGCAATCAAAAAATAACTACTATCTCCCTGGGTAAAATTATGCCTCAAGACTTCTCCGGTAAAAATCTCCGTGGCCACAATTTCAAAGGTCAAAATCTCACGGGTGCAAAATTCATCGGTGCAGACATCCGAAGCGCAAACTTCACTAATGCCATCCTCAGAGAAGCTGACTTCACCCGTGCCAAAGCTGGACTGCAAAAGCGCTGGACAATTTTTCTAGTAACTATCTCGCTAGTTCTATCTGTAATATCGGGATTGATTTCAGGCTTTGTTAGTCTTTGGGTAACAGTTTTTTTAACTCCAGATGCCATCAAACAGTATACGATTATTCCCGGTGTACTTGTGTTGATAGTTTTGGCCATCTTCTTTATAGCTACTATTCGGCAAAGTATAGGGGCAGGGGCAGTGGCAGGGGCAGTGGCAGCGGCAGGGGCAGCGGCAGGGGCAGCGGCAGCGGCAGTGGTAGCGGCAGCGGCAGGGGCAGTGACAGTGGCAGCGGCAGCGGCAGTGGCAGCGGCAGCGGCAGCGGCAGCGGCAGGGGCAGCGGCAGGGGCAGCGGCAGTGGCAGGGGCAGGGGCAGTGGCAGCGGCAGGGGCAGGGGCAGTGGCAGGGGCAGGGGCAGTGGCAGGGGCAGTGGCAGTGGCAGTGGCAGTGGCAGTGGCAGTGGCAGTGGCAGGGGCAGTGGCAGGGGCAGTGGCAGTGGCAGTGGCAGGGGCAGTGGCAGGGGCAGGTATTTACATTGCTTGGCGTGCCCTGGCAGGGGATGAGAAACACGCATGGATTCGCACCGTTGCCATTGCCTTTGTCGGTACAGGCGGTACCAGTTTTCGCAGTGCAGATTTAACTGATGCCAATTTCACTGAAGCAATGCTTAAAAGCACAGATTTTAGAACAGCTAATTTGACTCGCACTTGCTTTCGCAATACAGAAAAACTCGATCGCACGCGAGTCGGTAATTCGATATTAGCTGATACCCGCGTCCGAGAATTACTCATCACTGGCAATGGCTACAAAAAATCTTATGTGGCTGCGAATCTTCAAGGGGCAAACCTGACAGGCGTTAATCTCAACGAGGCTAATCTCAAGCACGCTAACCTCAGCGAAGCAACCTTGCATAAAGCTAATTTGGAATTTGCAAACCTTACAGAAACTCAAGCCTTGGCAACAGATTTTACAGCAGCTTCTTTTACAGGTGCTTGTTTGGAAGCTTGGAACATTGACGCTAATACAAAGCTCGATCGCGTTGACTGTCGGTTTGTTTATTTTTTGGAAAAGCCCAAACCAGGAACCGACGATCGCGAACGCCGCCCTCACCACATCAACAAGTGTTTTGAACCGGGTGATTTCGAGAAACTCTATAAGAAAATTTTGACAACCGTGCAAATCCTGCTCAAAGATGGGATAAACCCAGAAGCTTTTACCGCAGCTTTTCAGAAGTTGATGCAAGAATTTCCAGATATTACACCGGATTCAATTCAATCTATAGAAAAAAAAGCAAACGATGTTTTACTGACTCTCAAAGTTCCAGAAGAAACTAATAAGGGAAAACTTGAGGAAGTTTGGGACGAAGTTTATCAAGGAAGGCTAGAAGCTCAAAGGCAAGCCGATAAATTAAAAAACAAAGATGAAATTATTGCTATTCACAAATATTATTCTGAAGAATTAATGAAAGGAATTTTTACTCAAAAAGATGGTTTAAATCATGCAATCGCGTCTCAGCCACCATTTAGCCCTATAATCAACATTAACAGTCACTCTCAAGCAGAGAGTAAAGCCACCAGCGACAACATCGACCAAAGTCGGGAGCTTAATATTTCAGGGGGAACTGTTAACGCTACGGGTGCCGGATCGTTAAGTTTAGGAGATAATGGCGGTACAACAGCAAACACCATCGAGCAGTTGCCTGATTCAGCCGTTAGCGCAGCCCGCCCCTACGGGGGCTACGCCAACGAAGAGGATCGCCCTTCATGACAAAATCAGTAATGCTATAATTTTAGTCAAACTCTCGTAACAGCCCAAATCAAAGCTATGAGTGTATCAGTAGGTTCAGAAAAGCCGGAATTTAAAGAATTACTGCTGCAATTGCAAGCTGCGATTGCCAATCAAAATACAGAATTGTCAATCCAGAGTATAGAAAATCCCGAAAAGGGAGTAATTGCGATTTTTGTCAATACTCTGACAGAGGAGAAGCCAGCTATAACTTATCACGATTTAAAGCAAAACTACGAACTGCTATTAAAGGCTATTGAAGATAAATATCAAGCTGAATTACGGGCTAAAGATTGCGAAATTGCCATGTACCGTCAAGAAATAGCTATTTCCGAAGCATTTTCGGAAAGCTTAACCAAAATTGAAACCGCTAATTTCAGTCAAGAAAATGAGTCTATCTCCGAATCAGACGATGTTGTGTTACTAAGGGCGATCGCCGAAAAATACAAGGCAGAATTAAAATATAAAGATGAGGAAATCGTTTTATATCGCCAGCAAATAGCTGAAATGAGAGAACTAACTGTAACTTTAGCTAAACAACCCATAAAGATTAATATTATCCAGGAGGATAAGCAAGCATAAACTACTAACCTCACCATGCAAAGTGATGAAAATCTTACTCGAATTATCCAAGCATATGAGCAAATTATCACAAATTTAGAAGCCAAGCACAAATCTGAACTGCAAGCTAAAAATAGAGAAATAGAATTTTACCGTCAGAAAAGTTTGGAGCTAAATGAATTTGTAAAAATGCTAGCTAGGCAGCCTGTTAATGTTACGATTACTAATGAAGTTAAATCTACATCTGATAGTAAAGTTATGAGTGACCAAATCGATCAAAGTCGTAAGATTGAAATTTCAGGGGGAATTGTCAACGCCAGCGGTGCGGGAGCCTTAAGTTTGGGTGATATCAGCGGCACAGTTGCCAACACGATTAATCAATTATCGGATTCTTCTGAACCTGATAAACCCGGAATCAAAGAATTGTTGACTGAGTTACAAACTGCGATCGAGTCTGAGACTAATTTATCTGATGATGATAAAGCTGAAGCATTGGAGCAGGTAAAAGCTTTGGCAGAATTAGGAAAAAATCCCCAAGAAAGCACAATGCAAAAGGCCGGGAAAACGGCAATGAAAATTTTGAAAGGAACTATTGCTAGTTTACCGAGTGCGGCGACATTGGTTGAAGCTTGCAGTAAATTGTTGCCCGCGATTGGTACTCTCTTATTGTTACCCTAAAACCTCATATCAAATAAGCTGAATCACACAAGACTTACGCACTTCAACCAAAGAAACCGGGTTTTTTCGCAAATCTGCGTGCTGTAACGCCTATTCTCGCAAAAACCCGGTTTCTGACTACCCGTGCATAAATCCTAGCCGCTTACCCTTCAGATTTTCGAGGCGGTGTACGATCGGTCGTTAGCGCAGCCCTCGAAGAGGATCGCACTTTCCGACGAATCAGCACAGTCATCACAGAGCCAGCATTGGCCGCCCGCTGTACGGGACTCCAATCACCAACTTGGGCAAATCCCAATCGGTACAAAGTAAGAATCGTCTCCCGGACACCCTGGGGCGAACCCACAAGCGTTACCAGCAGCACATCCTGTTCCGATACGGCTGCTGAATCCGAATTTGGACAGTCGGATGCGTTTTCGTCGGGCACGAATTCCTGTGACATATTATGTTCTCCTGACTTTGGGTTGGTTAAGGAAACCCAAAAATCCAGCGGCCCCGCATTTCAACGCATAGCAGGGCGGCCGCAGAGAATGTTAGTATACTCCGAGCCTCCAGACTGCTAGTACCAGTTTGGCGGTTATGCTGTCCATTGCTGTTGGTAGCAGCTTTGGGTGGAACGAAGTGGAGGGAGTGCAACTAGATTTTTGGGGGACGCGGGTTGCCTCCTGTGCAAGCAAAGCAACCTTTCATTTAAAAGCGTAGCCGCAGATGGGGGCCTCCGTCAACCAATTTTGGATTTTAGATTTTGGATTTTAGATTCGAGGGTCGATCGCACGGATCAATCTGTATTTTAGGTGTTTTGATGCGGGATTGCGAAGATTTGGGCGATCGGGCTAATGATGGTAAAAAGCGTTTTTTGAAAGTGCGATCGGCATTTTTACCCTAAAATTTAAGATCAACGTCCAGTAAATACTCGAAATACCCAGCCAAAAAGCATCACGCTCAAGAAAATCACGCCTCCGACAATTAACATCAAACCTAACAACAAAGCAGCGACAAACAGCCAGTCAGCTTTTTTTCCTGGATCGGGGCTACCTAAATGAGCGTCTAGCAATTCCATATTCTTGACATTAGCTTTCCAAGTAACATCAAGTAAATCTCCAGCAACCGGTACAGTGCCGGCAACTGTATCAAATACGATGTTAGCTGCCATTTGGATTAGGGTTTCTTGCGGTACTCCGAGTTGCGCGGATTTGAAGACTACGTAACCTGCAAAAATCGATCCGATTAAGTCGCCGCCGCCCGGTAGGAGTCCTAATATCGGATCGAGTCCGATGCGATATTTTGTGCCGGGAATGGGAATTGCATTGTCGAGTAAGTGGCTGATGCGGCGCAGACGGCGTAAGGATGCAGTCTGGGATTTGTTGAGTGTATTTGTCGCGGGAGTTTGTATAGGAGAACGTGACATTTGATTGCTCTCGATTGCGATATTACTGCTATTTTGACAAATTGTTGATACGCTTATTAAGCTATAAATTATCTGTCATTATCATAAATTGCCGCAGACAGCTTGGCATAAGTCCCTACAGGTAAAAACCTCTAATTTCTTTTTTGTAGCAATGTTTTTTCACGCTTACTATTATATCATGTCCGGTCGATTACCATCACAAAAACGGTTCGTTCGTTCGTAGTGCGTCCTGGCGTCCGCATCCTGAGAGCGGACTGAAGTCCTCACTACGAACCTTGCTCATTGCGGTTAATTGAGCAGACATCATATTACTGCTATTTTATGATGTTTATTGCAGAATATTTTAGCTTTTTTACTATGTCTCAAGTAATATTTTTTGTTGTTTTGTCCGATCGCCCTTTCGACATTCGACAATACGCAAGAAACCCGGTTTCTCTTCAAAACCGGGTTTCTTGCTTCTAGCTACCTGTTCTCAGTTTAACCAGGAAAGCCCCATCTATTTGCCATCAGTAAAGTCAGCATCAATCACGTCGTCGTCGCCGCCAGTTGGGCCGCCAGTCGGGCCTGCACCACCGTCAGTGGGGCCGCCTGCTTGCTGGTACAGGTTGCTGCTGACTGCGTAGAATGCTTGTTGCAACTCGGTTGTCAGTGTCTTGATGGCTGCGTCGTCTTCTTTGGCGATCGCCTCCCGCAAGTCTTTGATCAAGCCTTCAACCTTCGTTTTGTCAGCCTCAGGAACCTTATCGCCCAACTCTGCCAACTGCTTCTCAATTTGATAAGCTAAGGAGTCTGCTTGGTTTTTGCGATCGATCTTTTCGCGACGTTCCTTGTCAGCAGCCGCATTCGATTCGGCTTCGCGAACCATGCGATCGACTTCATTGCTGGGCAAAGTTGAAGCACCGGTAATGCTGATCGATTGCTCTTTACCAGTACCTTTATCTTTAGCAGCTACATTCAAAATACCGTTAGCATCGATATCAAATGTAACTTCAATTTGAGGTACGCCACGGGGAGCTGGGGGAACTCCATCTAAACGGAAAGTTCCTAAATCCTTGTTGTCATTAGCCAGTTCCCGTTCGCCTTGCAAAACGTGAATTTCTACGTTTGTTTGGCCGTCTACAGCAGTCGAGAATGTTTCCGACTTCTTGGTAGGAATTGTGGTGTTGCGAGGAATGATTTTGGTCATCACGCCGCCCAAGGTTTCGACACCGAGAGACAGCGGGGTAACATCGAGCAACAAGATGTCTTTGACTTCGCCTGCGAGCACGCCGGCTTGAATTGCTGCACCGACTGCGACCACTTCATCCGGGTTTACCGTTTGGTTGGGGTCTTTACCGAGGATTTTTTTGACGAGTTCTTGCACCGCTGGAATGCGTGTAGAACCACCAACTAAGACAACTTCATTAATTGCAGATTTGTCGAGTTTGGCGTCGCGGATGGCGTTTTCTACAGGAATGCGAGAGCGATCGATCAAATCGGAACAAAGCTCTTCAAACTTGCCGCGAGTCAAGGTGGTGTCCAAGTGTTTTGGCCCGTCTTGAGTCGCAGTAATAAACGGCAAGTTGATTTCTGCTTGAGTAACGCTCGACAGTTCAATCTTGGCTTTTTCGGCCGCTTCCGTCAGACGTTGCAATGCTTGCTTATCTTTACGGAGGTCAATTCCTTCGGCTCTTTGGAATTCATTAGCGATGAAATCGACGATTTTTTTGTCGAAGTCGTCACCGCCGAGGTGAGTGTCTCCAGAAGTTGCGAGCACTTCAAATACGCCGTCGCCGACTTCGAGAATTGATACGTCGAAAGTACCGCCGCCCAAGTCAAATACGAGAATGGTTTCGTTGCTCTTTTTATCTAATCCGTAGGCTAAAGCCGCCGCTGTAGGTTCGTTAATAATCCGCAGAACTTCAATACCGGCAATTTTTCCAGCGTCTTTAGTAGCTTGGCGCTGGGAGTCGTTGAAGTAAGCGGGCACTGTAATTACCGCTTGGGTAACAGTTTCGCCGAGGTATTTGCTGGCATCTTCTACGAGTTTACGCAACACTTGCGCGGAAATTTCTTCCGGAGCGAATTGCTTGCCGCGGGCGGGACAGTCGAGTTTGAGGCTGTTTCCGACTTTCAGGACTTTGTAGGAAACTTCAGTGGTTTCGTGGGTTACTTCGTCAACCCGACGCCCGATAAACCGTTTTACTGAGTAAAAGGTGTTTTCGGCGTTCATCACGGCTTGACGCTTGGCGATTTGTCCGACGAGTTGATCGCCATTTTTAGCATATGCTACTACGGAAGGTGTGGTGCGACCCCCTTCGGCGTTGGCTATGACGGTGGGTTTGCCGCCTTCCATAACTGCGACGCAGGAGTTTGTCGTACCTAAGTCAATTCCAACTACTTTTCCCATAGGGGTGTTCCGGCTCCAATCTCTACAAAATTTTGGTTTTCTATCTGTGCGATAGTCTGGTTATTCAGGACTGCGATTTTTACCTCGCGGTTTACGGGTACTGAGTCCTGCTTTAATACAGTCTTCGATAGGGTGCTTATCTCTATACTGCGGGCGGTTAGACCTTGGGATGAAGGCGTGTTTACCGAACCTGTTAGGGACGGTTGCATCGGTGGGGCTTGCACCGCTACAGCTTTGGACTGCTTTTTCTTTACTCTTCCTAATGTACGGGGTGCGATCGATTCGGGTATTGTGGCAAACCGTATATATTGTGTTGTATTTGCCGTCTTGTGCATCTAAATTGGGGAAATGCCCATTTTGGCGATTCCGGCTCGATAGCGCTACGCTTGACGCTGTTTTTGAATTCAAATATGATTGAATACTAATTTTGAAAAAGGACACGGCATTGCCGCGTCCCTACTCGTTTCTAAGCTGTGCCGGGGAGGACTATATTGAGCCATATGCTCAATCTGCCTGGTGGGCTTCTCGGATAATTATTGAATTATCCAGCCTTTGATAGCTATTTTTTACCGATGAGCAAAGCTGCGGGAAAGTAGCCGAGAGCATCACCAATTGCCAGCGTACCGTTACTTTCAACCACCTGATTTGTGATGGCATCTTTCCAAACCGACGGCATTTGCTCGGACAATTCTAGATTAGTATCTTTCCAGACTTGTTTGCCGATCGCCATTTCTTCCGGTTTGACAACTCCCGTCAAAAACCGGGGAGCGATCGCGATAATTGTAGTATCTTCAAAGCTGCGGGCAAAGGCAATCACATTATCTTTAAACGTGCCGACTACTTCCACAGGTCGATAGTCGCCGGAGCGAAAAACTTGCAGGTATTTTTTTCGGGCTTCTAGGACTCTTGCCGTCAAAAACAACTTAATTCTAGCATCTTCCCGGGTTGCCAGTAAATCTTCCACCAGTGCCAAAATATCCGTTTCAGCTTGCTGTTTAATTGACCGCAAAACCTCGATTCTGCGATCGAAATCCACGGGACGGCGGTTATCTGGATCGACATGGCTTAAATCCCAGAATTCCGTGCCTTGATAAATATCGGGAACTCCGGGCGCCGTAATTTTTAGCAGCGTTTGAGATAAAGAATTGAAAATTCCGTAATCAGCTACTTTTTTCCAGAAAGGTAGAAATTTCTTGAAAAACTGATTTTGTTCGCCTGATTCTAGAACGCTATCGATAAAGGTCATAAACCCAGTTTCGTAGTCGTTGTCAGGTCTCAGCCAAGCTGTGTACACTTTTGCTTCCCGCACAGCTTTAATGGCATAATCCTTTAGGCGATCGACATAATCAGTGTTTTCAATTCCCTCAAACGGAAAACTACCTAGCACAGTTTGGTAAAAGAAGTATTCGTCGTTAGTATCGGGAACCATGCGATTCACAAAGTTGACTTTCTTAGAAGAGTTTACCTCTCTCCAAGACCTGACTTGCTGTTCCCATTCATCGGGAATTTCTGAGAGTACATTAATTCTGGCTCGCACATCTTCGCCCCGTTTGGTATCGTGGGTAGCTGTAGCATTCATTTTGTGAGGCCAAGCTGCTTGCTGCTGCTTGTTGAACTCGTGAAAATCGGTCAGCGAAACGCCGAACTGACTGGGATTTCCTCCGACTTCGTTGAGGGATAAAAGCCGATAGTAGACGTATAGCAATGTGTCTTCAACGCCTTTGGCCATCAACGGGCCTGTCAACTGCTGAAGTTTCATCACAAAGTGGCGGCGCTGCTCTTTTTGTTCGGCTGTCAGGGTTTCTTCTTCTTCCAGCAACAGCACCGTTTCGATAAATTTCAGTTCTTTGAGGAGTCGCGGTACTAATTCTTTCGCCTGGGCGATCGCATATTTGACGTAAATGCGATCGGACTCTCGCAAACCCTCTTGATTTATGTAAGTTCGGTAGACTGGAAAAATTGTCAAAACCGCAGCCAGCGCTTTTTCCAAACCCGGACGAGTAAAGTCATTTCCCTGTCGGGATTGACCAGAAATATTTTTCAAAAGTTGAGCCAGATTGTCTACGTCTCCCGCCAAATTCTTCTCAACAATCAGCCCTTTTTTGTCTAAAAATAACTGTTGGTAAGGAACAGTCAAGCGAGTAAATCTCTGATATATTTCGGTAAACTGCTGTTCGCGATCGCACCGACAAAAAACGCCATTTACGTAGTTCAAAAAGTCGTAGCCGCTCGTTCCTTCGATCGGCCAATAGGAGGGCAAATCTTCTTCATGTTCCAGAATCTTTTCCACAGTAGTGTAAGTGTCTCCAACTCTCTCGCGGAGGCGTTTTAAATATTCTGTGGGGTCGTAAAGTCCGTCGATGTGGTCGATTCTCAATCCAGTAAATTTTCCCTCTTCCACCATGTCGAAGATCAAAGCGTGGTTTTTGTGGAAAACTTTAACCTCTTCAACTTTTACCGAAATCAATTCGTTGACTGTAAAAAACCTGCGGTAGTTGATTTCTTCGGCGCCAACTTTCCAGAATGACAGGCGGTAAAACTGCTCTGAAAGCAAACCATCTAGCAAATTAAAGCTTTCGGGATTGCCCTTTTCTCCATTAAAAGAATTGATATTTTCATCGATAAATTCCTGCACGATGGGATTTTGATTGTAGAGTTCCCACAGCAGTCCTTTCACAAAAGCTATCTGATCGTATCGGGCTTTACCTTTAGTTTCAGAAGGTGTATTCTTAATCAAATAAAGAATTCCCAGGAATTTAATAAAATCTGGATGCCGTCTACCTAATTCCCTGCCTAAGTGCCCCAAATTTTGACTAATGAAATTAGCATAAGATTCAATTTTTACGGGCAGTTTTAAGTCATAGTAATTGATAGTTAGCCCAATCTCACTGTATTTGAGTTGAATCTCGCCATTTTCCAGACATTCGCCATAAAAATTGCCCAACAGCGGAGCTAGCACTCGACCTCTGAGATGTTCGTAAGCGTGATTCCATTCAATATCAAAGTAATCGAAATAGTCGGAATCCGGGCCGTGTTCTAATACGTCTAAGAGCAACAAATTTTGAGTATCGTAGGCCATGTGGTTCGGGACAATATCTTGCAGCCATCCCATCTTCCGTTTCTGAATTTCGTATGTCAGGGCTTCAAAGTTTTCTGAGGTTCCTAATTCGGGATTGATTTGATTTGAGTCAACCACATCGTATCCGTGACTGCTGCCTTTTCTGGCTTTGAATATCGGCGAGGCGTAAATGTCGGTAATTCCTAATTCTTGCAGATAGCTGAGGATTTGTTTGGCAGCTTCAAAGTTAAAACCTGCATGAAATTGAATTCGATAAGTGGTTGTGGGAATTCTCAGCACTGTTAATTTTACTCCTAATTGATTAGTCGATCGGGTAATTTACAGAAATTAGAAAGAGTAGATTGGGTTGAGCGGTAGCGTATTAGTATCAGCCTAAGACTAAAACTATATAAAAATCTCGCTTGTATCTGAATTTCGATCCCCCTAAATCCCCCTTAAGAAGGGGGACTTTGAGAAGGCTCTTGTCCCCTTTAGCTGAATTTCGATCCGCTTTAATCCCCGAGATAGTCGGGGGACTTTGATGCTCTTGTCCCCCCCTTATTAAGGGGGGTTAGGGGGGATCGGGAAGACTAGGAAGTCGGTGATGGTAGGGTGCGTCAGCCGGCGCAACATCACGGCTACCGACTCCAGCATATTTCCCCGCTGACGCACCCTACGGGCGTGTCGGTGATGGTAGGGTGCGTCAGCGGGCGCAAGATAACGGCTACCTACTCAAGCATATTTCCCCGCTGACGCACCCTACGACAAAGAGTGATGGTAGGGTGCGTCAGCGGGCGCAAGATAACGGCTACCGACTCCAGCATCTTTCCCCGCTGACGCACCCTACGACTACGACAAAGAGTGATGGTAGGGTGCGTCAGCGGGCGCAACATCACGGCTACCGACTCCAGCATATTTCCCCGCTGACGCACCCTACGACAAAGAGTGATGGTAGGGTGCGTCAGCGGGCGCAACATCACGGCTACCTACTCAGGCATATTTCCCCGCTGACGCACCCTACGACAAAGAGTGATGGTAGGGTGCGTCAGCGGGCGCAACATCACGGCTACCGACTCCAGCATCTTTCCCCGCTGACGCACCCTACGACAAATACTAGGTGAGGTTTCTCTGCTGCTCGAACCAACCAACTATTTGATTAACTCGTAGAGTGCGAAACTCTGCGGCTTAACAGTCAATTCTTGCTCTGAAGTTATTTTTTCAGGCAAGCTAGAACCTGAACCCATCCATTTTACATCAGCAGAGTCTAAAATTTTGTGACAGTTACCTTGGGGAAATGCAGCAGTACAAGCTACCTCTTGCTTGTTAAAGTTTAGAATGCAGAATATCTGGCTTTCATCTGTCCAGCGACGGAGAAATAAGATTTTTTCTGCTTCTATACAGGAAACTTCTAGACTGTTTTTGTCTAGTTTTTTCAGGGCGGGAATTGTCCGTCGCAGTTGAATCAAATGTTGGTGCCATTCCCAGAGACTTTTGTGTTTCCCTGCTGTTTGTTTCTCCCAGTTTAACTTACACTTTTGGAAGCTTTCAGGACTCTGCGGATCTTGAAACTCGCCTCGATCTTCAAAAGCTTTAAATTCTTGTTGTTTGTCTTGGCGAATCGCTTCAATTAAGTCAGGATCTGAGTGGGAAACAAAGTACAAAAATGGTGCTGTTTCTCCGTATTCTTCGCCCATAAACAAGAAGGGAATGTATGGAGAAATTAAAACCGTACCCGCTGCGAGTTTGAGTGCTTCAAAGTCAACTATTTGCGAGAGTCGGTCTCCTAAAATCCGGTTGCCGATTTGGTCGTGGGTTTGGGCAAATACCAGAAATTTTTCGCCCGGTTCATCCTTGACAGAATTGCCATGTTTTCGCTTTCTGTGGGGTGCATACTGGCCGGAGTAAACAAAGCTTTCTTTGAATGATTTTTCTAGGTGTTCACACTTGCCGAAGTCTTGGTAATATCGGTCATTTTCTCCGGTAAGCAAGGCGTGCAGTGCGTGGTGGAAATCGTCGCACCATTGGGCATCTAATCCGAAGCCACCGAGTTCTTTGGGACGTACTGTGCGGACATCGTTTAAGTCACTTTCTGCGATTAAATAAATTTTCCTGCCGAATTCTTGGGAAATCTCGGCTGTGGCGTCGGAGAGTTCTTGCAAAAACGGTCGAGCACCTACTTCAAATATGGCTTGAATTGCATCTAATCTCAGGGCATCGATGTGATAGTCTCGAAACCAGTAGAGGGCGTTTTCAATAAAGTAGTTACGCACGCCGTCGCTGTAGGCGTCGTCGAAGTTGAGGGGGTCTCCCCAAATTGAGCCGTATTTTGATGTAAAGTACGGGCCGAATTGACTGAGGTAGTTTCCTTCTGGGCCGAGGTGATTGTAAACGACATCGAGTATTACTGAAATGCCGTGTTCGTGGCAGGCGTCGATCAGTTTTTTGAAGCCTTCGGGGCCGCCGTAGGAGTTTTGAACTGCGTAGGGATATACGCCATCGTATCCCCAGTTGCGATCGCCTGGAAATTGGGCAACTGGCATGATTTCGATCGCGTTGATTCCCAATTCTGTGAGTTGTTTGAGTTGGGGAATGATTGCTTCAAAGGTTCCGGCTTGGGTGAATGTGCCGACGTGCAGTTCGTAGATAATCATTTCGGCTAGCGGCACGCCTTGCCAATTTTTATCAGTCCAAGCAAAGGCGCTGTCATCTATTACTTGCGAGGGTGTATGTACGCCTTGGGGTTGATATTTGGATGCTGGGTCTGGTCGGTCGGTTTTTCCTTCGAGTTGGTAGGTGTAAAGGGTTCCGGGTGCGATGTCTTTAGCTGTGGTTTGCCAGTAACCTGCTGCCGATTGTTGCATGGGTATGAGGCGTTTGTCTGGGGAAACTATTTGGACTGCCATTTGTTTGATGGTGGGCGCCCAAACGGTAAATTCACATTGGTTGTTGCCGAGGTAGTTTGCTCCTATCTTCACTTTGAGTTATTCTCCTTATCAAATATGTTGGTTGTGCGATCGATCGCCCTTTGGACGCAATCAAATGCTATGTTGTTAAGATCCAGCACCTGTGTAGAGGGTAATATTACTTTAAATAACAAACAACTAACTTTAGACAGAGCAACGGTTAGAATTACCGCTGGCTAAAAAGTAGCGGTTGGTCATGTCTAAATTAGACCATGAATCTGCACTTTTAGCGATCGCCATTCTTGGCCACCTGCAATAATTAATATTTCTCGTTTATATTGTCTAAAATATATCTAAAGGTAGATCGCAAATCAGCGTGAGCGTGTATTCTATGGCTATTGCTTTTGGACGGGAAATCTGCTGCAATCTCGACTCGGCGGAGTCTCGGGAGTGGTTAGTGACAAACGGGATCGGCGGTTATGCTAGCGGGACGATCGCAAATCTGCTCACCCGCCGCTATCACGGGCTGCTGGTAGCCGCCCTGAAACCCCCGCTGGGAAGGACTTTGATGCTTGCCAAGCTGGACGAGACGGCCGTGTATGCCGATCGCGCCTACCCGCTTTATACCAACCGCTGGGCCGACAATATGATCGAACCCCACGGCTACAACTGCATCGAAAGCTTCCACCTCGAAGGTACAACGCCTGTTTGGAGGTATGCCCTCGCCGACGCTATCCTCGAAAAGCGGATTTGGATGCAGCAAGGTGCTAACACAACATATATTCAATACCGCTTACATCGCGCCTCACAACCGATCGCGATCGCCGTCAAAGCCTTAATCAACTACCGCGACTACCACCACATGACGGGCGCTGGCGACTGGCCTGTCAGCCTAGAAACCTTGAGTGCCGGGGTTTGTGTCACCGCGTTTCCCTGGGCGACGCCACTTTACCTGCTGACAGATGCCACACCAGAAGCTAAATTCAAAGTTGCTACGCCCTTATACAATTGGCACTACGGATTTAATTTGGCAGCCGAACAGCGGCGCGGGTTGGACTACTGCGAGGATCACTTGCACGCGGCAACTTTGCACTTTGCGATCGCACCGGGCGAGTCTCTCACATTGATCGCTAGTACAGAGAAAAATCCCGAACTCAACGGCGGTACAGCTTTAGAATTGCGTCGCACCTACGAGCAAGAATTGTTGCAAAAATGGTCAAAAGTGAGCGAATCTCCCGACTGGATCGAGCAGTTGGTGCTAGCAGCCGACCAATTTATCGTCAACCGCCCGCTACCGCAGGAACCCGACGGCAAAACGATTATCGCCGGATATCCCTGGTTTAGCGACTGGGGGCGCGATACCACGATCGCCCTGCCCGGCCTCACAATCTGTACCGGGCGCTGGGAAATTGCCCGATCGATTTTGCGGACTTTTGCACAATATGTCGATCGAGGAATGCTCCCGAACCGCTTCCCGGATGCTGGCGGCGCCCCGGAATACAACACCGCAGACGCTACGCTGTGGTACTTTGAAGCAATTCGCGCTTACTGCGACTGCACCGGCGACGACCAACTTTTGGCGGAACTCTGGCCGACATTATGTGAGATTGTGGATTGGCACGTGCGGGGAACTCGGTATAACATCCGTGTCGATCCTGACGACGGTTTGCTCTACGCGGGGGAAACAGGCGTACAACTGACTTGGATGGATGCGAAAATCGGCGATTGGGTGGTGACTCCTCGAATCGGTAAGCCGATCGAACTTAGCGCGCTTTGGTACAATGCCGTGCAAGCAATGGCCAGTTTTGCTCGCAGATTGGGCAAGTCTCATGATGAATATCAGCAGTTGGGCGATCGTACCGCCACCGGATTCACCCGCTTCTGGAACGACTCAACCAGTTACTGCTACGACGTTCTCGACGGCCCCGACGGCAACGATATTTCCCTGCGCCCCAATCAAATATTCGCCGTATCCCTACCCCTAGATTCGATTCCGGCGCACTCCGCAGCAGGGCGAATGGGGGGGACGGCAACTCGTTATACACCGTTACTCACGCCCATCCAGCGCCGCGCCGTCGTGGATGCCTGCGCGAGCGGACTTCTCACTTCCCACGGCCTCCGCAGCCTCTCGCCGCAGCACCCGCAGTACCGCGCAACCTATGAAGGCGACCCATTACAGCGCGACAGTGCCTATCACCAAGGCACAGCTTGGGGCTGGTTGATGGGCCCATTCGTCTTAGCGCACTTGCACGTATACAAAGATCCAAAACAAGCTCGCGAATTCCTGGAACCGATGGCACATCATATAAGAGCGGGCGGAGTTGGCAGTTTGGGCGAAATTTTTGAGGGCGACGCCCCCCACTCGCCCCGGGGCTGCACGGCTCAAGCTTGGACTGTGGCTGAGGTGTTGCGGGCTTGGTTGGCAATTAATAATCTGGATGTTTAAATGGGGAATGTTCTGTTGGGTGGAATCAGAGGTTTATGGCATTATTATTAGCGGGCGATATTGGCGGAACTAAGACGATTTTGCGATTGGTGGAAAGGACTGCTGATGGTGCAATGAATGCTCTTTACGAGTTTCGTTATCCGAGCGGAGAGTTTCCTGATTTAGTGCCGATGGTACAGCAATTTTTGACAGAAGCTGCTACTAAATTGGAGTTTACCCCAGAACTCGAAAAAGCTTGTTTTGCGATCGCCGGGCCAGTAGTCAACAACAGCGCTAAACTGACTAATTTACCTTGGGTGCTCGAAGCGAAGCGTCTCGAACAAGAATTAGGAATTTCCCGCGTCAGTTTAATTAATGATTTTGTCGCGGTTGGCTACGGCGTGTGGGGTTTGGAGGCCAATGATTTGCACACTTTGCAAGTGGGAAAACCCAGCCAGCACGATCCGATTGCTGTAATTGGTGCGGGGACTGGTTTGGGACATTGTTTTGCAATTCCCGAAGCAAATGGTATCAGAGTTTTTTCTTCCGAAGGGGGACACGGTGACTTTGCTCCTCGATCGGAGTTGGAGTTTGATTTGCTAAAATATTTGTTAGCAAAACATGACATTCAAAGAATATCGATCGAGCGTGTAGTTTCCGGCCAGGGGATTGTTTCAATTTACCAGTTTTTGCGCGATCGCAAGTTTGCTGCTGAATCACCCGAGGTGGGAGAAGCGATCGACAAATGGGAGTCGGAAATTGGTAAAAGCGAGAAGACAGTCGATCCAGGTGCGATAATTGCAGGGGCTGCACTCCAAAAGTGCGATCGGCTTTCCGAACAAACAATGCAAATGTTTGTAGAAGCTTACGGCGCTGTAGCCGGAAATATGGCTGTGTCACTTCTACCTTACGGCGGTTTCTACATCGCCGGCGGCATCGCTGCCAAGATTTTGCCACTAATTCTAGAAGGAAGTTTTATGCGAGCTTTCACCCACAAAGGCCGCATGGATTCGCTGTTAGAAATGATGCCAGTTCGATTAGTTTTGAATGACAATGTAGGGTTAATTGGAGCGGCGGTTTGTGCGGCAGGCCTTTAAGGTATTGTAGGGGCGGTGCCCCCGTGCCCGCCCCAGTTAATAATTGTAGGGTGCGCCAGCTTTAATCTGCTCGATTTTTGCTAAAATGGCGATCGGCTGACGCACCCTACTAATCTATAATTACCTCACCTTCAAAATCTTCATAGCCGCACTCTCAGACACCGGCATCACCGACAACCGATTACCTTTCCTCACCACCAAAAGCTCATCAGCACTAAAATGTGACTTCAGTTCATCCAAAGAAATTAACTTAACAAACTCCTCAACAAACTCAACCCTCACAGTTTGCCAGCGAGGCGCATCTAGCTGCGATTTAATATCATAATACTCGCTATTCATATCAAACTGACTCGGGTCAGCAATCCCCGTTTCCACAACGCGCGCCAACCCGACAATTCCGGGAGTTTTAGTATTAGAATGGTAAAAAAATACTAAATCTCCTGGACTCATTTGCCGCATAAAATTGCGCGCTTGATAGTTGCGAACACCGTCCCAAATAGAAGTGCGATCGCCCTGCAAGTCTGCAATACTGTAAACATCCGGTTCCGACTTCATCAGCCAATAATTCATACAATCAATTCGCTTGGGCTAGCCAAATATTCTTGAATATTATCTAAACACTGCTGCATAGCTTTTTGCATAAAAACCTGAACTAGCAACAATCCAAGCGGATAGAATACCGGAGAAGTCAGCATAAAATAAAACTCCCAATCAATCCGAGTTCCCTTTGCTGTAGCAGTGAAATTCCAATCTCCGCCACCAGACTCAATGAGTAGAGAAATGGGAAACTTAAACCCTCTAACCAGTCGGTAGGTTTGTCTTTCTGGCTTTTTGAAAGTAATGATTTCTTCATCAATCACCGAAGTATCGGAATTTTCTATCCGCCGCACACCGCCTTCACGCATCTCTCCACCATCAGCCATTTCAGCTTTAATAATTGCTGGAATTGGACCAAATCCGCGAAAGGATTTTGGCACATTCGATAGTGATGCCACAAAATCAAACACTACTTCCGGTGATGCAGCAATTTCTACTGACGCGTTGGTTTTAACTAACATTTAATCCTCATTTTTTTGCATTAATTAAGTGCAGATCCCTAATTATATAATACTTACGCAAAGCCTATAGCGGTTCTCAAAAAAGTGAGGTATGCCCACGGAGGCCACGGAGGCCTATGCCCATGAGTACCTCATCTTTTTGAGAAAGGCTATATGTCAATACGGTTTACTTAAGATTGTCATTGCGAGGAACGAAGCAATCGCAGTATCTATTTTTCATAGTGTTTTACCCCCAAGACGGCCTTAAGTAAACCGTATTGGGCTATATGTGTCCTATTGTTGATTTTAGGCAATTATTGTCGGCGAGGATAGATCCTTGTAAGGTGCGTCGCTGTGAGATTTTTCACTTTTCCAAGTAGATGATTGATAGCGACGCACCCTACGGTATTGACTCTTTAACTGTCAACCCCTCGACTCCGCGGGCGGGCTCTTCTGTCAACTCTTCGACTTCGCTCAGCGCAAGCTGTCAACCCCTCGACTCCGCGGGCGGGCTCTTCTGTCAACTGTCAACTCTTCGACTCCCCTCGACTTCGCGGGCGGGCAAGTCGCGAGCGCGCAAGCTGTCAACCCCTCGACTCCGCGGGCGGGCTCTTCTGTCAACTGTCAACTGCTATAAAATATCCTTCCGCTTCTGCAACCACAGAGTCAACATCAAATAAACGAAAATATGCACGCACAAAATCCCCCAATTTAAACTGAGATTGTGCCAAGTTGGATCGTAAACAGGAGTAGGCTCAAACGGCTGAGGAAGTATGCTCCCATCGGGCAAAGTAGTAGGCGCGGGAACCATCGCATTTACATTAACTAAAGAACCGTAAGCACCCACAGACCAGCGGCTTAACATCAACCAAGAAAACTTGCTCGCCACACCTTCCATCTTAAACAAAACTCCAGAAAAAATAATCTGAGGCAACAATATTAGAGGTAAAGCGCTATTAGCTTGAGAGCCATTTTTGACGATCGCAGAAACCAGCAATCCAAGACTTATACAGCTCATTAAAGTCAGGAATGTGGTAATAGCTGCTCCCACCGGCCAGGAAATTAAACTCGGTTCCGGGGATTTAAAAGCAATCAGAATCACTCCTACCATCAACAGCGTTTGCAATACCGCTAAGCCGGAAAGTATGAAAAGCTTTGAACCCAAATAAGCAAACAATCCTAAATTAACTAAACGTTCGCGCAAATAAATAGCCGATTCTTTGACAATCTCTTGCAGAGAAGTTGCGAGTCCTACCCAAATAGCCGCGCAGGTAAATACAAACAAAACGCGCATCGCTAAAGGTGCTAAAGTTGGTTCGGGTGCGCCAATTAACGGGTCTTTATCCCTGACGGCAAGCCGTAGCAAACTAATCCCGATCGGAGCCGTTAAAAGAGCTAAACTCAAGTTAACTAAGTCGCGGCAAATAAGCTGAAAATAGCGCTGAGCAAGCAGAACGAGTTGGTTTACAAAAGATACAGATTTGGGCTTGGGAGGCGCAGCAGGTGTTTTTCCATTAGCGTTGCCGGTGCTGAAGTGGTTGACAATATACTGCTGATAGTATGGAGATTTATTGAACTTTTCTGCCCAGCTTTGAACGTTGGTTTCTCCTGTTTCTAATTCGTTGTAAATGTCGGCAAAATCCCCAGTTTTGACATCGAAAAAATCCAGGGCTTCGGTGGGCGGGCCGAAGTAACAAAGCCGTCCGCCGCGGCCCATAAAGACAATGCGATCGCACATGGTGATATTTGCCGTCGCGTGAGTCACCAGAATCACCGTCCGGCCTTGACTTGCCAACTTTCGCAGTAGCTGCATCATCTTCTTATCCAACCCCGGATCTAGCCCGGAAGTCGGTTCGTCCAAAAAGAAAAGTTTCGGATCTGCTAACAGTTCAACTCCGATGCTAACCCGTTTGCGCTGTCCGCCACTAAGCTGTCTGACAACAGCAGTACGGCGGTGAGTCATTTCAATATCTTCTAAAGTTTTTGCGACTACTTGCTTAACATCTGTATCGGGAGGTAAGCGCAATTTAGCAGCATAACTCAACACTTCTTCTACGGTTAAATCTGCGTGAATAATATCATCTTGAGGGACGTAACCAATTTGATTGCGATAAATATTGAAGTTTTGGCGCAAGTTGTCGCCGTTGAGAAACACAGCGCCTTCAGTAGTTTTCTCAATCCCTAAAAGCGTCCGCATTAAAGTAGATTTACCCGCACCACTACCGCCGACTAAAGCCACAAACTGCCCTGGTTCGATCGCCAAAGTGATACGATCCAAACGCTTGGGAATCACCAGACTGTCAGCATCGAGGCGAATTTGATTGCCTCGGTCTTGCACCTCTAACGTATGATTGCGGTAAGTTAGAGTAAACGGGCCGATCCGAATCGCATCTCCCTCGGCCAACTGTGCAGAATTTGTGATGCGCTGACCGTTGACAAAAACGCCATTAACACTGTGGTCTCGTAAAATATAATTACCGCGACTGTCTGCATCGATTGTCGCGTGGCGCCTCGAAACCAGCGGCGCATCCAATTGCAGCGAAGCATTTGGATCGCGGCCCAACAAAACCGATCGATTGCTGAGAGGAATTGACTGTTTGCTGGGCGGAAAAATTTGACTCGCCAGCGGATTAAAATAAGTGACTAAAACTTGATTTTTTGGATCGAGACCGATTTTAATTTCTGTACCGTTTTTGAGACAATAACCGTCATTGGGAGTAATGCGAGTGCGATCGACAAATAAGCCATTAGTGCTCGGGCGCTGTCCGTCACCGTCGTAAATCCAGTAAGTATCCCCCTTTTGGCGCAACACAGCATGAACGCCGGAAACTGCCCGCCAAGGCTCGGGAACCACGAAATCAGCACGAGTGCGATCGCGCCCTAGTACGTGCTGCGGCTGTTTTAACTCTAACTGTATGGTTTGATCTTGACTCGTTAATACTAAATAAGGGCGATCGCTGACAGCAGTCGGTTGTCCTATATTACCTATCATATTTAAATCACATTTTTGGCGCTAACTTTTGTCAGCATATCAAAACTAGCGCCACAATCGACTTATTTATTTGAGAACTTATGCAAAATGTATCGTCTTCCGCGCACGTTACACCTATATTCTCTATTCCCTATTCATTCTGTCAACTGACAACTAACAACTGACAACTGACAAATGACTAATGACAAATGACAAATGACTAATGACTAATGACTAATGACTAATTACTGAATTTCCAATAGTTTAGCTGCGGCATTGACCACGATTTGGGCAGAACCGGCGAAAAAAGACCGATCGATAGTTGCGAGGGTATCGGTAGATTGGTGGTAGTGGGGCGATCGCAAATTTGCAGTATCCGTCACCAACACAGCACCAACTCCTTTATACCAGAACGGCGCGTGGTCGCTGCGTAAAACATCGGGAGTCAGCACCCCTTTCAGAGGAACCGGTAGAGTTACCACAGCAGGTAAATCAGCTTTTGGCGACTCCGCAAAAGCGCGCAACAGCAACGGATGTTCCGCATCCCCAACCACAGCGATAAACTCGCCCTTATCGGGAGATGTTACCCCGGCTGCATCTAGAAACGGTTGCGGTGTCAATCCTTCGGGATATTGCTGACAGCCTGACTTGTGGCAAGAATAACCGATCATATCTAGGACGATCGCACCCTGCAAATTTTTTAATCGCGCTGGGCTACCGGCGAATGCTAAACTGCCTAAAAGTCCGATTTCTTCCCTATCGAAAAATGCCACTTGCAATGTCCGAGGCGTGGGACTAGAACCCAGCAATCTTGCTACTTCTAAAACTGCTGCAACTCCTGTCGCATTGTCGTCAGCCCCAGGCGATTTTGGTACAGTGTCGTAGTGTGCAGCAACGAGAATTGCCCCAGCTTTTGAGTCAGTACCTTTTCTCTCGGCAAAAACATTGATTCCGCGATCGAATTCCTGCAATTTTGGCGAAAAACCGAAGGTTTGCAGTTGTTGCGAAATGTAGTCTCTCGTAAAAGTGCGAGATTGTTCTTCCACCCGTTCTCCTGCTAGAGTTTCAACGTGTTTCCACAATCTCAACGGGTCAATTTGCAGGCCGCTGGGTGCATCTTTTTCAGCAGTCAGTGGCGAGGTAGACGGGTTTTGGGAAGTGTGGATAGTGCGATCGATCGAAACTTCCGGCACAGCCGAAAAACGCTGCAACGAGCCAGAACCCCAACCCGCAGCCACCAACCCAACCAGAATAAATAGCGCTATCCAAATCAATCGTTTCATCATTAAGTCTATTCAAGATTGTAGACTGTTAGATTTTATATTTTAGCTTGACAATATCGTAAAAATAAACCTATTTCACAAAAATAAACTCAAAATTTTTAACCCGATCGCCCTCAGCACCCCTCTGTAATTATTTAATTGATTTTTTGTAAAACAAATATAGCATTTATCAAAAATATGAAGTATTGACAATCAATCTCTCAATCCCTGAATGTCCGAATCGAAAATATAAAATCTAAAATCTAAACCATAGCTCAGGTTTGATAAAAAGGCTATAAATAATTAAATGTCGCCGTCCCGTCAGAGTTATTGAGCAATTTTGCGGCGACATTCAACCTAATAATTTACCTGCAATTTCCACAGTAGAAAACTATTTTTTATCCCATTCAATCTCCTTATTTGCCAATATTAAGCCGCTGCTACTGGGAAAAGCGTAAGGAATAGTTTTTGCCGAAAAATCAACAACTTCAGTTTGTTGTTGAAACCACTCGGAATAACTGGGATTGAGTAAATCGTACAGTGCTTTTAAAGCTTGGATTTCCGCCTCAAGTTGTGCTGCTGCTTGATTGATTTTGCGAGCTTGTGCTTGCAAGCGCTTTTCCCCGGTTTGAACGTCGTTTTCTACTTTTTGCCAGTGCTGTCCCGCTAGCAATTTGTCTAGTTCGCCTTGTTTGTAATTGATTACCGCCTGTTTTTGTTCGAGTTGCTTTTCTATAATTTGAGTTTCTCGCTCAATCTCCTGGATTTGTTGCAACCACTGCTCCCCAAAGGCAGCATTTTGCTGGTGGAACTCGGCCATAGCCTCAGGAGTATTATTCTTCGGGAAACTGACTGTCACTCGGCACTCTGAGCGCTGTACGCAAAGTTTTTCGCGCGCCTCTTGCATGGTGGCAACTTCTGCTTGCAGCGCGCGGACTTCTGTTTGGAGTTCTGGGATCGTCTGGCTCATTGGTTCAATTCGTGGATCTGTGCATCGATTTTAAGCTAATTGTTTATTTTTATAACAAATCTTGCCGACTTATGAGGGGAATTCTCTAATTTTAGCGCGCTCCCAGCCGATCTCTACGCATAATGGCGGATAATTTGTGGCAAAATGGCCGATGACATATTTAAAATTATAATTAGAATTATAATTAATTATGGAAAAAAATTGAAAAATTTTGAAAAACTTAATTGTCCAAATTCACAAAAATAAAGGTTATATATGTTTTACGAGTACCTAAAACTTGGTTCGTTAATTTTTGTTTTTGTCACAGGAATTTAGTTAGCATTGATTTAAAATCAAGGATTCACAGAAATGAAAACGATAGACAGATTAATGTTGGGATATTTAACTGCTACTTTTTTGGGTGTGGAATGTTGCATTAATCCCAAAATTTTGCCCGCAATGGTAGGGGTTAGAGACGGCAATCTCGCGGCAAAAGCAATTTGGGTAGCACCTGACAACCACAGCTCTAGGCGATCGGCATCTGGCACTAATTCAAGAGCAGACTTATTTGTGGATAAATCCTCTTCTTATATAGAACCAATAAATACACGAACCTACAATTTTACATATTCTGATAAAGATTCCGCTCTCGCTCCGACTTTTAGTTTAAAAAAAATTAGTTTTTATCTGGTTTTTATTTCTCTAGCAATCTCGCTGTTCATCAGGAGGAATAAAATCGCAAATCTGTTGTCCAAGGCGAGCTGGGCTATTAAACAGAATTCTCAAACCGTGCAACACAAGCTACCACAGGGAGAAACTATATTGGAACCAAAAAAACTACAAGATATTGGGGATACTATTGCCAAAATGACCCAAGATTTGCAGCAAACTGCCGAATATGCCCTCGATATTTGCGAGGAAATGAGCGTCTCGATAATTGCCACCACCCCAGGCGGTCATATCCTGTCATTAAACCAAGCTACTTGTGAACTTTTAGGATATTCTAAAAAAGATTTGTTAGGAAAACAAATAGCCGGACTTTTTAAAGAGACTGACTCACCTGCACAAGGGTCAGAGTTAGCTAATTTAACAGCAGAAAATTGTGTGAAAAACGTCGAAAGAATCTACATTTCTAAAGATTATAAAAAAATAATTGTCCTGCTTTCTATTTCAACTATTCGGGACGACAAAGGCCATGTCAGCGGTAAGTTGTACGTAGCACAAGATATTACCGATAGCAAGCGGGCTGAAAGAGATTTGCGGCGCAGTGAAAAAAAGTTTCGGCAACTGGTAGAGACTGTTAATGCTGCTGCATTTATCTATCAGCGCCGACAGTTGCGCTTTGTTAATTCTCAGACAGAAGATATGACTGGATATACTCGCGAAGAATTGCTAGCGTTGGATTTATACGATTTAGTTCATCCAGATTTTAGAGAAACAGTTAAAAGATGGGGCAAATCCCACCAGATCCGAGAAAGTTTACTTTCAAAAAATGAAGTAAAAATTCTCACTAAAACCGGAGAAACACGCTGGATTGAAGCCACTGTAGATATTATCAAATTTGAAAGAAAAGCGTCGATATTAGTCACAGCTTTTGACATTAGCGATCGCAAATTAGCAGAGTTAGAACTAGAAACATCTCTTTCGTTGTTGCAAGCCACCATTGAGTCTACTGCTGACGGCATTCTGGCGGTTGACGGCCAAGGAAAAGTGGTCAGCTTTAATCGCAAGTTTGCCCAAATGTGGCAGTTGCCAGATTTCCTGCTGGATTCGAGAGATAGCAACCAAATTTTGGGGTTTGGAATAAACCAGTTAAAATACCCGGAAATCTTTCTTTACCGGGCTAAAGAATTGTCCGATCGCCCTGCTGTTGAAAGTTTCGATATCATCGAGTTTAAAGATGGCAGAATTTTTGAGCGCTACTCGCTCCCGCAACTGACTGGAGGCAAAATTAGCGGTAGAGTATTCAGCTTTCGCGATGTAACAGAACGCTGGCAATCCCAAGAAAAACTCCGCAAAAGCGAAGAACGCTTTCACCTGCTGACACGGGCAACAAATGATGCAGTTTGGGACTTGAATTTGTTAAAAAGCGAGTATTGGTTGAGCGAAGAGTTTGAAAAAGTTTTTGGATACAAACTTAACGAAACTCAGACGATAGAAGTAGAATCATGGTGGCAAAATATTCATCCTGAAGAACGGGAAAGAGTGAAGTCAAGCTTCAATTTAACAATGAACTCAGATGCTCAATGTTGGTCGGAGGAATACAGTTTTCGCCGCGCCGACGGGGGATATGTTTTCGTGCTCGATCGCGGGTACATCATCCGCAATGCCAGCGGCGAAGCAGTGCGGGCGATTGGCACTATGATGGATATCACTCAGCGCAAGCAAGCTGAAGAAATTATTCGCTATCAAGCTGTTTATGACCAACTCACTGGTTTACCGAACCGGATACTGTTTAACGATCGCCTGCTGGCGTCATTGAGAGAAGCTAAAAAAAATCAAAGAATGCTCGCTGTGATGTTTTTAGACTTGGACAGGTTCAAAAAGATTAATGATACACTAGGTCACGCTGCGGGCGATCGCCTGCTAGAAGGTTTTGCCGCACGCATCAGCGAGACATTGCGATCGACTGATACGGTGGCGCGCTGGGGAGGCGACGAATTTACCGTGCTGCTTCCCAAAGTCAATTGCTTGGAAGATGCACTAAAAACAGCTCAAAGAATTCTCGACAATTTAAAGCCAGCATTTAAACTAGAAGGACAGTCGCTTCACGTCAGCAGCAGCATCGGCATTGCCGTTTATCCCAACGACGGCGAAGATGCCGAAACTTTAGTCAAAAATGCCGATGCCGCCTTGTACTGTGCGAAAGAAAGGGGAAGAAATAACTATCAGTTATACACTTCAACAATTAATCCCCAAGGCAGCCAGTTGCTGAATATAGAAAACAGGCTGCACGAAGCTCTAGAGCAGGGAGAATTTGAGGTGTTTTACCAGCCTAAAGTCAACATCACTACTTGGAAAATTCAGGGTATGGAAGCCCTGCTGCGCTGGCAACATCCAGAATTAGGTTTAGTTTCTCCTGCGACATTTATTCCGATGGCAGAAGAGAACGGATTAATTGTACCTATTGGCGAATGGGTTTTGCAAACTGCCTGCACTCAAAATAAAGCTTGGCAGGATGCTTTGCAACCAGATTTGCGGGTAGCCGTCAATTTTTCGGCTCGGCAGTTCCAGCAATTTAATTTAGTGCAAATGGTGGCAAAATGTTTGGAAACAACTGGTTTAGCACCGAAGTATTTAGAATTAGAAATTACAGAGACTACGGCCATGCAAGATGTGGAATATACCACAAAAGTGCTGAGAGAGTTGCAGGATATGGGAGTGCAGATTGCCCTGGACGATTTCGGCACGGGTTATTGTTCTCTAAATTATTTGAAAAA
This sequence comes from Microcoleus sp. bin38.metabat.b11b12b14.051, assembly GCF_013299165.1. NCBI lineage: Bacteria > Bacillati > Cyanobacteriota > Cyanophyceae > Oscillatoriales > Microcoleaceae > Microcoleus > Microcoleus sp. bin38.metabat.b11b12b14.051. Next base: position 35,211 of record NZ_JAAFKD010000028.1, on the reverse strand, counting down.
GTTTCCGTTGAATATCTTGAAAATAGACAAATCTTTTGTCGGGGAACTGACGACTGATCCGTGCCAACGGGCGATCGCCAATGCTGTAGCCACGCTGGGGCGAGATTTGAATTTGAGCGTGGTGGCCGAAGGAGTAGAAACTAAAGAGCAGTTGGATTGTTTGCGATCGCTCCACTGTCACGAAATTCAGGGTCACTATTTCAGCACTGCACTCTCGGCTGGTGATGCTAGCAAACTTTTGGTAAATTCTCTGTTGAGGAAAGTGAAAATTTCTTGACTGTTGACCGTTGACTGTTAACCGTTGACTGTTGACTGTTGTCATTAGAAAAAGACGGCGGTTGAAACCACGTCTATAGAACCCATTTGACATCTTTGAGTTTTTGGGTTGGGTGACGAGAAATACCGAGATCAACCCGGTTTCTGAGATTTACGCCCGGGGCAAGAAACCGGGTTTCTACGAGTTTTTGGGTTGGTCACGAGAAATACTCCTAGAAACCCGGTTTCTGAGATTTACGCAGAATAGATCTCAAATGGGTTCTATACAAACGATGTCCGCCGGACGCCGACGAAGATCAGAGAAAGACGGCAGTTGAGACGGCAGTTGAGACGGCGGTTTCAACCGCTGTGTCTTCTTCAACCCACGGAGGTGCGTGAGTGTTTGTATCGACGCGGCTGAGACCGCCGTGTCTTGTGCGATCGATCGCCCGCGCGACTTAAAACTTAAAATAGTGTGCAGAATAACCGATTTGTGCCAAAAGACAGAGGAAAATATCGCTACCCCAACATAAATGCTTTGTCTATGCAGCCAATTCGCACGTTTAACGTTTCCCCGTCCCTACCCCCAATCCTCGAACCCCTACGCAAGCTTGCCTACAACTTGCACTGGGATTGGAACGTTGATACCAAAGACCTTTTCCGCCGCCTCGATAGAGACCTCTGGGACTCCAGCAACCAAAACCCGGTGCTGATGCTGGGAACCATTTCTCAAGAGCGACTGCAAGAAATGGCAGAAGATGAAGGCTTCATTGCTCAAATGAACCGAGCAGCGCAGCAGTTAGAGGATTATCTCAAAAATCGTGCCTGGTATCGCAAACAGCGCGGTACAGAGCTGAAAGAATGCTACGCTTACTTTTCGATGGAATTCGGCTTAGTAAAAGCCCTACCCATCTATTCCGGCGGTTTGGGTGTGCTCGCGGGCGACCACCTCAAATCTGCTAGCGATTTGGGCTTGCCCTTAGCTGGCGTGGGCTTGCTGTATCAAGAAGGCTATTTTTCGCAGTATCTCAACGCCGACGGCTGGCAGCAAGAACGCTATCCGCTGAACGATTTCTACAATATGCCACTGCACTTAGAACGCAATCCCGACGGTTCGGAATTGCGGATTGAGGTGGACTATCCGGGCCGTAAGGTGTACGCCCGGATTTGGCGAGTACAGGTGGGTACGGTTCCTCTGTACTTGATGGATACAAATATTGAACCTAACAGCCGCTACGATCAAGATATTACCGACCAACTCTACGGCGGTGACAAAACTCTGCGGATGCACCAAGAAATCATGTTGGGCATCGGCGGCGTGAAAATGCTCAAGGCTTTGGGCTTGACAGTTACGGCTTATCACATGAATGAAGGCCACGCGGCTTTCATGGCTTTGGAACGCATTCGGATGCTGATGGAGGAATATCACCTGAGTTTCTTGGAAGCGGAACAGGTGGTAATTTCGAGCAGTATGTTTACGACTCACACGCCTGTACCTGCTGGCTTTGACTTGTTTGAGCCGGATATGGTAATGCACTATCTGGGTCAGTATCCCAAGATGTTTGGTTTGTCGCAAGAGGAGTTTCTGGGATTGGGCCGGGAGAATACTGCCGATTCGTCTGCGCCTCTGAATATGGCAATTTTGGCAATTAAAATGTCGAGTTTTGTCAATGGGGTGGCGGCTTTGCACGGTGTGGTGTCGCGCCCGATGTTCCAGGGGTTGTGGCCGGGTTTACCTCAGGAAGAGGTGCCGATTACTTCGATTACCAACGGGGTTCACGCTCGCAGTTGTGTGGCCAAATCTACTCAGGAATTGTACGATCGATATCTTGGCCCGGATTGGGAAATGACGGCAAAGGACGATCGACTATGGGACAGGATGTCGTCGATTCCCGATGAGGAATTGTGGCGCAATCACGAACGCTGTCGATCGGAATTGGTGGTGTTTGCACGGGAATGGCTGCAAAAAACTCTACGCGAGCGCGGTGCGGCTCAAACCGAAATTGAGCACGCGCGGGAAGCTCTCGATCCGAAGGTATTGACGATCGGGTTTGCGCGCCGTTTTGCTACTTACAAGCGGGCGACACTATTTTTGCGTGATGTCGATCGCATTATGCGGATCATGCGCGACAAAAACCGCCCGGTGCAGTTTGTGATTGCTGGGAAGGCTCACCCGATGGATATTCCGGGTAAGGAATTGATTCGGGATATTGTTCATTTCATCCGCGAGCACGAAACTATCAGTTCGATGGTGTTTTTGCCGAACTATGACATTAATGTGGCTCGGATGATGGTGTCGGGCTGCGATGTGTGGCTGAATACGCCGCGCCGCCCCCGTGAGGCTTCGGGTACTTCGGGGATGAAAGCTTCGATGAATGGTTTGCCAAACCTCAGTATTCTTGACGGTTGGTGGGATGAAGCGGACTATGTTCGTACCGGTTGGCCGATCGGACATGGCGAGTTTTACGAAGATACTAAGTATCAGGATGAGGTTGAGGCGAATGCTTTGTACGACTTGATGGAAAAGGAAGTTGTACCGCTGTTTTACAACCGAGATTCCGATGGAATTCCTCGCGGTTGGACGGCGAAAATGAAGGATTCGATTGCTTTGAACTGTCCTTTCTTTAATACGGCTCGGATGGTGAAGGATTACGCACGGCGGGCTTATTTCCCCGTGAGCGATCGCTTCCACACGATGACCTCGGAGGGATGCGCTCCAGCTAAGGAGTTGTCTCAATGGAAGAAACACGTTCGGGCTAAGTGGCACGACATTAAGATTGAGTCTGTTGATATTTCCCAGGATAAGGAAGTTAAGGTCAATCAGTCGATCGCTGTTAAATCTCGCATCAATCTAAAGGGATTAACGCCTGCGGACGTGCAAATTGAACTTTATCAAGGTTCGGTTGATGCTAATGGTGATATTGTCGGCGGTGTGCCGGTGGTAATGGAGTATTTGGGAGAAGATTCTCACAATGCTAGTCTTTATACGGCTGACATTACTTATACTTCTAGTGGTTTGCAAGGTTTGTCGCTGCGGGTTTTGCCGAAGCATGATAATCTTAGCAGTCCCTATGAAGCTGGTGTGATTCTCTGGGCACATTAGAGAGTTTTGAGTTGAAGAGAATTATTAATTGATAATTCCGAACTCATCATTCATAACAAATCCGGGCGAATGGAATTCGCGGAGTTTACGGGCACACAAACAAAGCCCGCCTCCGCGGATTCTAAGAGTAGAGTAATATCCAATCCGGGCGAATGGAATTCGCGGAGTTTACGGGCACACAAACAAAGACCGCCTCCGCGGGCTCTAAGAGTAGAGTAATTCGCACGCCAAACAAATCCGGGCGAATGGAATTCGCGTCTACACAAACAAAGCCCGCCTCCGCGGGCTGGAAGAGTTGGGTAATATCCAATTCCGAATGAGAGCTCAGTGCGATCGTCCTCGCTCGCGAGCAGAGCGAAACCAGAGCGATACTCATAACTGTCGCGAGGGTATGACTATATAGCCGGTTGTGCGATCGCCCAATACGATATTCTTTTCGATTCCCCAGTACCACCAGTGGGCGCCGATATAAGCACATAGCAAGGCATCTAGCTGGTCTTCTAAGGCTTTGAGGGTGGCGATACTGGTGGGGATTTCGGGGAGTTGTGAACCGCTGATAAACGCTGATGAACGCGAATTTTTATTCTCGACATTGGTGAGATTTAGAGATGGTTTGAGAGTTGGTAAAATATCGATAATATACTGGCAGAGTTTCATCAATTCTAGTTGACGCTCTGCCAGTTTTCCTTTTTTGTATTTGAGTATTCGCTCTAATTGAAATAGATTGATTGTGGCTGGATGGGGAAAGACTTCTATTTGATATCGCCCTAATTTTTGAGCTTCAATCGTTGGTGCGTGGACAAATCCTCGGGCTTCTAAACTGAGGCCAAATTCTACGGTTTTTTGCGCGAAGGGGCGGGAAAGGTTGGCGGGATAGCAGCCTGCGTGATAGCGGCCGAAGTGTTTGTGGGTGAGTTTGTCGGCGAGGCGCATTCCGGTAGGATTGGCGATGATTGTGGGTGCGTCTACGGCGATGATTGCTGGTTCGGTTGGGGAGATTTGGCGATCGATCCAGGCGAGAATGTCGTTGGTTGCTAATTGGCGATCGCACTCGATGAATTGTAATCGGTTATTTTCCCAATTCAAACAGCATAAACCGCTGGCGCCTGAACTCCAACCTAAATCGATGCCGATAAATTTCATAATATTTTTAAATGAGTCCTGGACGCGCGCTGAGATGAGAAACCCGGTTTGTTCATATATTTATCGTTCCTGTCCGCAAACTATCGTAGAAACCTGGTTTCTGACCCCCATATCTCAGCCGTGATCATTATACATAAAAATGTAGCAGCGGATTAGGATACGGCAGTGTCGTTTCCCTACAGATGCTTGTGTGCCAGAGATAATTGCACCATCAAAAATATGATACAATGATGAATATCAAATTGGATAGGAGAAATATAGTATGTTGGCAGAAACAGAAAAACGCTACTATACTCCAGACGAATATTTGGCTTTAGAGGAAGCTGCGGAATACAAAAGCGAATATCTAGATGGAGAAATATTACCAATGACAGGTGGAACAGCTAATCACAATAAAATTGCGCTGAATTTTTGCCGCATATTTCCTTTGACTGTGAACGCGCAAAATTACGAGATATTTATCAATGATATGCGGTTGTGGATACCGCGCTATCATCTCTACACTTATCCAGATGTGATGGTGATTGAGGGTGAACCGATTTATCACGGAAGTAACACCACGACTGTGACAAATCCGTTGCTAGTTGTTGAGGTTTTGTCAAAATCTACTAAAGATTATGACAGAGGGGAGAAGTTTCTTTATTATCGATCGATTCCTGAACTTCGGGAATATATTTTAATTGACCAATACAAATATCATGTCGAACAATTGGCTAAGACGGCTGATGGTAAATGGCTATTTACTGAGTATGAGTCAGAAGATTCTGTATTAGCAATGGAGTCGGTTGAGTTCCAAATTAGTTTGACGGATATTTACGATCGCATAAATTTTGAAGTCGCAGCAGAATAGACTTGTTGCACAATCGTTTGGCAGCAAGGACTTCAGCCATCAGTCTCTTTGATTTGGGCGATGGCTACGCCCCGGCTTGCGCCTACGCCCAAACCTCACTTAATTTTTCTCCTGCTTTTCATCGGATGGCGGGGGCTGTTGTTTCATTTCCTTTTGATGTTCTCTAGCAGCTTGTTCTAAAACGAATGCTGCCAAACTGCTGATTGAACGGCGTTCCTGATTTGCCCACTCTTCCAGGATGTCGTAGATTCCATCAGCCAAATAAGTGGTTAAGCGTTTGGTCATCCGAGGCTCAGTATTTTGTTGTTTAGGGCGATCGTCATTGTGCTGTATATGGACTGTCTTGTCTAGGTTACGTCATATCCGTTACATATATGTGGTGTTTAAGTGATATACTGTGAGCAAGTCAAAAGCCAGCGTCATCCCTAGGAAAGTTCGTCGCTGGCTGATGGCCCCCAAATAAGCAAGGAGACAATCTCTATGGTACGGCCTGGAAGCGACGACTGCGAATATACTCGCGGCTATCAACAAGCTTTAGATGACTTTGGCGTGACGCAACTGCTGTCACGCATCCGCTGCTACTCGGATGACGATTTTGATGTCGATCGCGCGCAGTTGACTCAGCAAGAGCTGGAAAGCTTGGTGGCGATGGTGATTGAGCGCGTGGCGGCAAATATTAAGGGTAGTGCGTAGGCGCAAGCCGGGGCGTAGCCATCGCCCGTTATCTCAACACTCTCAGAAAAGCCCATTCTCCGATTGTGGGTGGCGATCGCAATTCTTGGGCGATCGTGCGGATTTTGCCGAATGCTCAGCATTACACGATTTCTCGTTTTTTCAACCGCCAAGATGCGGACGATCGTTTGAGGGCGTTGTGTCGGTTTATTCCTGACGGCGTGTTTGAGATTGTGTGGGTGCGATCGGCACTTTAAAGATACCAGGGCGGGCTAACCGAATTAAGTCCGTCGGGGGTTTAAACCTCTGTCGGACTGCAACAGGTGCAAGATATCAGTTGCAATGAACTTTTGCTAAAAGTGCGATCGCTTCAATACCGCTTGTACTACAATTAAAACCCATACTCTCTTTACTAAAACCGATGGAAACCATCAATCTTAAAGAAGAAGTCCGCAGCTTAATCGATCGGCTGCCTGAAAACTTTACCTGGTCTGACCTGATATCTGCAATTTATCTCAGGCAAGTATTGAAATCCGAACCTATCCAAGTTAAAGGCATAAAACAAGGTAAAAACATCCAACTGTCAGCAAATTTTAACATTCCTGATGGCTGCGAAGTTCTGATTGAAGTACGGGAAGTTTCGCCTGTCAACCATGAGGAGAAACTGAAAATGATGAAAGAGTTTCTGGCAGCTTTGTCAGATGAAGACAGAGGGGAATGGCAAAAAATTGGAGAATTCTTAGAAAGCGATCGCACAACCAATAGAAAATCATCGGTGATGCCTCCTAAAAAGCCCCGTGCACCACTGTTCGGCAGCGATCGCGATTTAATTTCAATATCTAACGGTTTTGACGAGCCATTAGAAGATTTCAAGGATTATATGTAATGAGACTTCTGTTAGATACTCATACCTTAATTTGGTTTTTTGCGGGCGATTCTCAACTCAGTACGACTGCACGAATTCTAATTGAGGATGAAGATAATAATAAACTGATCAGTATAGCAAGTATCTGGGAGATGGCAATTAAGGAAAGTAAAGGGCATTTAAATTTGAGCTTGCCTCTTCATGAGTATATCGGGCAAAAACTCAGTTTGGAAGACTTTAATCTCCTGAATATTAATTTAGATCATCTGAGTGAGATCGTGACCATGCCTTTTTATCATAAAGATCCGTTCGATAGGTTGCTCATCGCACAAGCAATAAGGGAAGGAATACCCATATTAAGTAAAGATTCTGCGTTTGATGCCTATTCTAAGAATATTAATTTAATTTGGTGAATCATAAAAACGATTAAACGAATTATTAGCAGTGCAGGAGGTAATCATCGAATGGAAAGAATAGAGCAGTACCGCCAATTTATCCGCCAGTTGCTAACCACTCATGCCACAGTCGATCAAAATTCAGATTTGGATGTTGAATGTCAGCTTGTGTTCGATACAGAACAAGACCATTACCAAATTTTAGACGTTGGCTGGGAGGGATACAAGCGAATTTATAACTGTTTCATTCACTTAGATATCAAAAATGGTAAAATCTGGATTCAACGTAATATGACAGAAGCTGATTTAGGACAAGAATTAGTTGATATGGGAGTACCTAAAGAGGATATTATTTTAGGGTTGCATCCATCTTATAAGCGCCCATATACTGGCTATGGAGTTGCTTAGGAAATACGTAAGGTTTCGCGGAGCAGAAAAACCTGTTGAGATCGAAATCATCAATGTATGACGGGGTACATCTCACTTTGGCAAATATGTTTGTAGGGGCGAAGCATGACCGCAGTCAATATGGGATTATAACTAATAACTTATATGCGGTCATGCTTCGCCCTCTTCAAAAGTGAGATGCACCCGTATGACGCACCCTACAAGTTGATTTAACTCTCTAACAATTAGCATCGAGATGATTTTGGTATTCAATCAACTCGCGCCGACTTTATTTCGACGGTTTAGGTTGAGAAGGTTCCGGACTGAGTATGAGTAATTGATCGCCGGATTCACTTTGTTGAACAGCAACTACTAGAGGGCGAGTTTTAGGGTCTTTTTGCTGTGATTTAGTTAAAGTGGGAAACATATAAATCCAGTTTCCCCTATGTAGAAGCAGTCGCCAAACTATAGGTTCTTGGGAGTTATTGATATGATTAAAGTCTTGCTGGCTCAAATCAGTAAATAAACCTATATCTCCAATCGCTTTAAATCCTTTCCCGGCGGAACGAAGAGTATCATCATCAAGTTTTCTGCCTAATGAAATATTGTCTTGTTTGGCGATTAAAGTGACAGCGGGTAAAGCAGAAGTTTCGCTGGCATCGCGTCGGCCATCGGCAATTCCTTGGTGGTAAGCAGACCAGAACAGCACTAGCAATACCAAACTGACGATAATAACTTCGTCAACGAACGATCGCAATAATTTGAGGGAGTTATATCTATTGATATTAAATTCTTCCCAAGACTTGATGATGCGGTAAAGCCACCTGAATCTTCTGCCGTAAGGATAGGAAAGAGAGCGGCTAATTATGCTATTGATTTTAGCAGCAACTGTCTTGTTGATACTGTTAACCAGCCACAAAGTGAGATAAATTGCAAAGACTGTCAGCAGAAAGGCGATCGCACTTCTGAATATCGTGGGCCCATCAGCTAAAAAAACCTGAAGTGGGGCCATGAAAAACGATTCCACTGGTAAATCGAGAGTCGTTACCTGTATCTGAAAAAAGTAAAAGTACGACCAGCGATAAATCCAGCCCGTGAAAAACAGGGCGGCACCAAGCAAGCCAACAACACTGGCAAATTTTCCTAAGATATTCGATTCGGGAGTAGGTTCTGGAGTAACGAGCACGGATTTACCCTCAAGGGACTGAAGTATGGGTTTATAACGGTAGCGGGTTAACGCTTACCCTTGAAGGGGGTTTAGGGGGACTATGAAACGCAAAACACTTTCTTTTCTAGTTGTAGCACTTTTTACAGTAACGGCGGGTATGGCGGCGCAAGTCAATGCCGCCAGTCAGGAAGTCCAGAAACAAAATTTGCCATCTGTACAAGCACAGGCTAAGGTCCGCCCGCCCATACCTGTAGCATTGCCCATAAAAGCAAAAATTGTGATGAAACGGGGCACTGCAAGAGACGGCCAAGTTTTAGAGATTGATGAGAAAGAGCAAAAATTATGGATAAAGGGAGCAGTGGATAAGAAATCGCTCCCCTTGAATCAAGTTGAGAAAATCGTGTTTCCCAACAATGCTCCCGCTTATCGCGCTGATGGAGGGCCGATTATTCGGGGTTCCGGCACTCCACCGGGACGTACAGAGACTTGGGGCGGTATTCCCATGAACGCTTTTCGCCTGGTAAAGCCGGAAACAGGTCAAGCAGAGTTGAATCTGGGGTCTGTTATTTCTGCTGACAAGTTGGACGGTATCATGTCTGTTATCGCTGGAAATGGGAAAAATACACCGCAATATGTCATTGATGAAATGCAGTTTGATGTGAAGAAAAAGACGATGACAATTAAAGCAACTCCGTATTAATTTCAGCTAGATAACGGGTAGGGACACGGCATTGCCGTGTCCTGTATTTCATCCTGAAGAGGAGACGGCAGTGCCGTTTCCCTACAGATATTGCTTCCAAATGCCGTGTTCTGTATTTCATCCTAAAGAGGAGACGGCAGTGCCATTTCCCTACAGATATTGCTTCCAAATGCCGTGTTCTGTATTTCATCCTGAAGAGGAGACGGCAGTGCCATTTTCCTACAGATATTGCTTCAAAATTACCTATGCTGCAATTAAGAGCAAAACTCTTTTGGTGAGAAGCGATACTCGTGATTTTATCAATATTCCTGTGTGGCAATTAGAGAATTGGTTAATTTGATGAGGAGAATTAGGTAAGGTTATGAAACGAATTATTATCAGTGTTTTGGTTTTGGGTGTGTTTTTAACTCCTCTGACTGTACCACCCATGGTGCAACCTAGTAGGGCGCAAAGTCCAAATGCACAGAGTCAAGAAGTAGAGAAACTGATACGGCAAGCAATGGAACAGCAACAGCAAGGAAAATCGCAACCGGCAATAGAAACATGGCAGCAGATTTTAAGCATTGTACGACAATTGAACGATCTAACAACGGAAGTATCAGTCCTCAATAGGATTGGTACGGTCTACAACAACATTGGACAACCAAAAGAAGCATTAAAATACTTTAACCAAGCTTTGCCTATTTCGCGAGAAGTGCGGGATCGCTATGGGGAAGTTTTGACTTTGACTAATATTGGTTTAGCCTACGACAAACTTGGAAAATCAACAGAGGCATTAAAATACTATAACCAAGCTTTGCCAATTTGGCAGGAAGTGCGCGATCGCTCTGGGGAAGCTAGAACTTTGACTAATATTGGTTCATATTACCAGAACACAGGAAAACCAGAAGAGGCATTAAAATACTATAACCAAGCTTTGCCAATTTGGCAGGAAGTGCGCGCTCGCTCTGCGGAAGCTAGAACTTTGACTAATATTGGTTGGGTCTATGACAGCATTGGAAAACCAGAAGAGGCATTAAAATACTATAACCAAGCTTTGCCAATTTCACAGGAAGTACACGACCGATTTGTAGAAGCTGTTGCTTTGAATGGTATTGGTTGGGTCCACTACAGAATTGGAAAACCAGAAAAGGCATTGGACAACTTTAAGCAAGCTTTAGCAATTTGGCAGGAAGGGGGCGATCGCTCTGGGGAAGCTACTACTTTGAATAATATGGGTTTAGCCTACGACAAACTTGAAAAATCAAAAGAGGCATTGGAATATCTTAAGCAAGCTTTAAAAATTAGGCAGAAAGTGAGGGATCGCCCAGGGCAAGCTGCTACTTTAACTAATATGGGTTTAGCCTATAACAACATTGGAAAACCAGAAGAGGCATTGGAATACCTTAACGAAGCTTTGCCAATTATGCGGTCAGTGGGCGATCGCTCTGGGGAAGCTACTACTTTGAATAATATGGGTTTAGCCTACCAAAACATGAAACAACCAAACAAGGCATTGAAATCCTATAACCAAGCTTTGGAAATTAGGCGGAAAGTGGGCGATCGCCCTGGGGAAGCTGTTACTTTAACTAATATGGGTTTAGCCTACCGAGATATAAATAAACCTACTGATGCCATCAAAAATTTGGAGGACTCCATCAAGATTACTTTAGAAATGCGGAGTGGTTTACAGCGAGAAAATCGCCAAAAATTTTTACAAGCTAATAACTTAACCCCGATCGCCCTCACATCGCTTCTCATCGATCAAAACCAAGCCGATCGCGCTTTTCAATGGGTCAACATCGCCACCACAGTAGACCTCGCCGACTACACCCGCCTCATCAACGCCAAAGTCGCCAACCCCCAAGCACAAAAAGCCATAGACGAATGGAATCAAAAAAATCAACAACTGCAATCCCTCCGCCGCCAACTAGAAGACAAATTCTCAGAAAATCTCTCCCGACAAATCCGGGAATCAGAAGCAGAAGTCAACCGCCAAGCCGAACAAATCTCCCGCAGTTTCCCGGAAGTCGCCGAACTATTTGAAACTAAACTCAAAGACATCGCCCAACTGAAAGCAAGTATCTCACCCGGAACCGTTGTCATTCAACCCGTCTTGCTGACAAATGCCAAAAATGTTCCCAATACGATCGCCATATTTGTCTTGACAAAAGACAGTTTAAATGTTAAAAAAATTGCAATAGATCCCACAGAATTCGACAAACTCATCACTCAATACCGCGAACAGATATCAAGCGGACTCACGTCAGATTACAAAGACACTGGTGGCAAACTATACGATATCCTGATTCGCCCAGTAGAAGACAAAATACAGGCATTTTCTCCCAAACAATTGAGCATCATCGCCACAGGAAAATTGCGTTATATCCCATTTGAAGCCCTTTTAGATAAGCAAACTGAGAAATACCTAATCGAGAAATATCCCATCAACTATCTCACCCGTATTTCAACCAGGTCAAGTCCTGATTCCAAATTACAAAGCGGCATCTTAGCATTAGGAAATCCCGTCCCCCGCCCTCCGCAAGATCTACCCGGTTCCGAAGCAGAAGTCAGAAATATCGCTCAATTATTCCCTGGCAGTCCCCCCTATATCGGCAATACCGCCACCCTCGACAAATTCAAAACCCAAGCACCTCGCTTTCCCTTTTTGCACCTAGCAACTCACGGCTGTTTCCAACCCGAAGGCTGTCAAAAATTGGACATGAAAGCAAATACACTTCTATTTGCTGACACTCAATTCAATATTGCCGATGCCGCGTTATTAGGATTGCAAAACACCAGACTTCTCACCTTAAGTGCGTGTCAAACAGCTTTGCAAGCCAATTCCAACGGGGAAGAAATATCGGGAATTGCCTATGTATTTGAGCGCGCGGGTGCGAATGCTGTGATGGCGAGTCTCTGGAGTGTTGATGATTCAGCTACTCAAGAATTGATGGTGGCATTTTATCAAAATATTAATAAAGGGATGAGTAAAGCGGAAGCTTTGCGGCAAGCTAAATTGAGTCAGATTAAGATTTCTCCTCATCCTTTTTATTGGTCGCCGTTTATTTTGATTGGTGATGCGCGGTAGAATAGCGGGCGGTTGAATACTCGGCGGTTGAAACCGCGTCGATACGAACAAAACCCGCCTCCGCGGGTTGAAGAGAAGACGGTGAAAATTACGTTATCTTCTTCAGTCCGCGGAGGCGGACATCGTTTCTGTAGACGCGGTTTCAACCGCCGTCTGATCTTTGTGTAGATGCGGTTTCAACCGCCGTCTTATACCATGCGTGACAAATTGTTGCTACGCACATTAAGCGTATATAAATTATATGTCATCATCATAAATTGCCGGAGACGGCAGTGCCGTATCCCTACAGGTAAAAACCTCTAATTTATTTTTTGTAGCAATGTTTTTTTAAATTGGTATTACTTCGTTCCTCGCAATGACACTTCTTAAGTGAACCCTATTGGATTATCATAAATAAACCGTTTGTAGTGCGTCCTGGCGTCCGCAGCCACAGAGCGGAATAAATTCCGCACTACGAACGGCCAGAGAGCGGAATAAATTCCGCACTACGAACGGTTTGTAGTGCGTCCTGGCGTCCGCAGTCAGAGAGCGGAATAAATTCCGCACTACGAACGGTTCGTAGTGCGATTAATCGATCGCACTATGCAGCTTTTCTCTGTTCTTTTCTTTGCACGTCTTGCAATTGCTTCTCTATCTTTTCCACCATTGGCAAATCTCCCAAATTTTGATATCCCTCTTTTGCTGACTGCAAATGGCGCCGAGCTTCGGGATAGTTCCGCATCGATGAATAAACTTGTCCCAAACCGTAACGCGCGTCGGTTAGCTCCTCGATATCGTCTGGTTTAGCTGCATTGATTGCCTTTTGATAATATACTTCCGCCTGCGGCATCAGTTGCGATCGCTCTCGATACAGTTCCCCCAACTTCCGGTAAATTGGCGCTGTCTCAACTCCCACTGTTGGTAAGCTTTCTAAGGTTTCTATTGCTTCGGCAATCAAGTTTGTGCTAAGATAAATATGGGCTGTTGCTAATTTTTTTGCCACGGCATTCGGTACCTGTTGGTCGATCGCCCCAACCGCATCTTTAACAGCCTGAGCTTCCTTCTCATCCAACAAACCAAACTCTCTATATCCCTCTCCTGCGGCACTTTCCGAAGAAACCCCCGTATTCGCCTCCACAATCAATCGGTACTTAACACCCGGTTTCAGCGCCGGTTCCCCCGCATACACCGCCTCAGTACCGTTAACCGTCATTTCCCAATTTAACTTCGAATTATTTTCGAGAAGGCTCAACTTATAGCTAGTCGCACCCGCAACCGGATTCCAGCGCAAAGCCGGCTTATTTTCCAGCAATTGCGTCCGCCTCGGACTGATTATATAAGGAATCGGCGCGTTGTTCCAAGCAATTTTATCATCACCGCGATCGGGACATCTAATTAAATTTTTATTGCAGTCAGACTGCGACTTGTCGCTCACCAACAAACAGCTATTTAATTGATTTTCACCCGCTTTAATTGACTTAATTCCTAAATCTGCACATTGGATGGTAATTTGTCCGTTTTGTGAAGTTTGCAGTTTGTCGCCCGGATAAATTGGCGTGCCGGTTGTCGCGCGAATACTGCGGCCATTTTGACGCTGTAACTGCACTTCGCCGCTAATATTCAGGATTTGTCCGTTGGATATTCTGCTCGTTGCTGCGATTGCTGGGGAAATTATGAGGTTGTTGGCGGATATTTTGGATAAATCTGTGTGACTGCCAAAGCGCGAATGAGGTAGAATATTGATTGAAATGACCGTACTGGCGATCGCGCTGGCGCCTATACAAGTGGCTATCTGTTTTTTCATGGGCTATTTCCTATTTTTTGTAAACGTTGTTTGGCTATTTGGATACACTCATCTTGTTCGGGAATTCTAGCCTCGCCAGATTTTATTGTTTCTGCCCAATGTTTTAGTGATTCTTGCGGTTTTCCTTTAGCTTCGAGTACCTTCGCTAAAAGACATTGAGCTTCTGGAGTTTTAGTGTTGAGAGATATAGCCGTTCTTAAATCTGCTTCCGCTGAGTCGTATTGGTTGTCATTGAAACGCAACCAACCGCGATTTTTCAAACAAGCTGATTTCACTCCATCAAATTCAGTTTGTTCTAAACACAGTCCGATTACTTTTAAAGCAGCTTGAGGTTTATTTTTGACAATCAGCGATTTAGCTAATTGGGCATAAGCTTCGGGAAGTCCGCGCCAGACTGCTTGTTTCATGGCTTGTTCCGCGCACTCGTCTTCGTTTATTTGATCGCAAAGTAAAGACAAATTATAAAAATAATAGCCATTAGTTGGATCGAGTGACGCAGCTAGATTGTATGAAACTTTCGCGATTAAAAATTGATTGTTGCGGTGTTTTTCCATCCCGAATGTGTTAATCACAGCTCCCAGATGCGGGCCGATCAATGGATAGCCGATCGCCACAACAGCTAAACTGATGCTCGCCCGCTGCATCAATTGAGTTGGAATCATGAAATTCCCGTGGTTTGGGCGATCGCCCGCCTGAGCCTCGGAGAAAGGTGGATTCACAGGGTTTTCGGCTTTCCACCTCGGTAAAATAAACTCGTCAAACGTCGGATGCTGACACAGCATGGGAATTCCGCTCGCACCCGGAAATCGAGGTTCCCACGACAGCAAATCATTTTTAGCTTTGCGAACCGCCAAAAACAAAGGATCTCCTAATGCCAAATATTCAAACAAAGACTTTACAAAATCGTGAGCAATGGGATCTGGTAGCGGCGCGCGCATCACAATTATTGACGGCAAATGCAAACCCTCAGCAACGATATCCGTAGCAATGCCCAAACTCGAACACGAATTAAAAATCAGCAACTGCAAGCCGTTACTGATAGCTTGTTTTAAACCAGATTTTAACTCCTCTACAGTGATAGTATTGTTGTCAGGATTTTGATTGATATACAGCAGTCCGTTAGCAGCATTCCAGTCGCTGTTGCTGTGTCCTGCAAAAAATAAAACTTGCCAGCCTTTCTCGTCAAACAGCTCCTCATACAACTTTTCAGCAGTCGGCTCTTTGAGAAAATTTAACTCGCAGCGATCGCCCAAAAGTTTTTCGATTGTTCTGCGATCTTTTTTAATATCAATGCCCTGACTGTTGCCAAACACGCATAAAATCCTGCCTTCAGAAAATCTAACTACTGGTACTGCGTTTCTCGCTCGCGTAATTGTTCCGTATTCGCACGAAGTCAGAATTATTTCGCAGTTGGCGTAAACTTCGCGCAAGGCCCACGCATCCCAAGGCAACTCCCAAAGCTGAGAATTATCGTTTTCTAAAAAGATTTTAAAAGATTCAGATATATTGCCGATGTAAGTTCTGAGATTCAATTCAATTTTTTTGCAAAACTCGTCAGATGCCAGCCACTCCCTCATGTGTTTGTACAAATTCGGATATATTTCTTCCGGTGTGTCCTCAGAAAAATTTGTGGTGACGCCTGGTGATTTCAATTTAATTCGACTCGCAGCGCTCCCAGGTTTGAGTGCGTTACAAAGCACTTTCCACCTTCTGTGCAATTCCTCAACTTCTGGTGCTGGGGGCAAGCTGGCAGGAAATTTAGCGAAGGTTTTTCCTGTTTCTTTGAGTTCCGCCGTGACGTGAGGAAACCCGCTTTTTAGACTCCCAGATCCCAAAGCCAAGATGATAGTCCAGCTCATAAATTGGATGCCCGCACAGTAAATTTCACTCATCATACCACAAAATTTTCTGTCACGCTCACATTTTTGAGAGCTACTTTGATGCTAAAGCTCTCTTGGGGTTCTACCTCAAAATCCTTCAGCACAATACACGAATTTTGCATCGTTGATTCAGCCTCGTGTAAAATTTCTCCGGTGTCGGATATTAACGAAAGTTTAGTGTGCGGTGGCAGATATCTTTGTCCCAGCGCCGGATGCAATTGAACGCAAACTCTCATAGTGCGATCGCTCTCTTCGGCAATAGCCACCAATAAAGCAACAGTTGTCCTTCCCAACTCCATGCCTAAATCAATCAACTTTGCCCTAGTAACATCAGCTTCTGGCAACCTGTAGACGCTGCTCTTACGGTCGAAAAAATGAGATTCGGCTCCCGAACTTCCACCGCCTCGGAATGCAAAAGTGTCGCGACTATCGCGAAATACTAAATCTTCCAAACTCTGCTTTCCTTGCTGAATTTTCTGCCAGCCCGCTTCCACAACATCATTTAACCAATTCCGCAATCTCGAAGGACGCGGATTTTCAATTATCTCGGCGGGAACCGCATCCGGCTGCGGGTTAACTACCGCTTCAAAAGGCTGCCAATCCGGCATAAACACATTTACCAACCACTGGCGCAGGTCAACTTTAGCTTCAAACAAATGCTCTAGATGCACCAAAAAATCGTCCAGAGAATGCAATTGCCTCAATACCAATTCGCCCGCCGCCGCACTTGCCGAAAAACCCAGCAATCTTGCTTCATTTTCCTCTTCATCAATTTCTACCGCAATATAGCCGATGCGTTCTGTCCTTGCTTCCACCGGCACCGGGCAACTCTCTAACGGCTGGGGAAATGAATTTAGATGCCGATTTTTAATCGGGCGGCATTCGATTTTACCCAATCCTTTAACATACAAATCCGCAGCATCTGCAAACAAGCGAATTACCGGATTCCAGCTATCGCATTGAGTCAAATCAGTTTCAATACTCAAAATTGTCAGGTAATCGCGAACTGCCAGGACTGCCAAAGTATTGAGATAAACTTGCTCTTGCTTTTGCGGGTGGGACTGTTGCCCAGAAAACTGCCGAGCAAGCTGCATTGCCTTTTGAGTAATTGGCATTGATAAAGAGTCGATTTCCCAAAGGTTGCTATCGTTCATTACTGTACACTCCTGGTATGTTGATTTGATATCCTTGATCTTCGCAAAATTGTTGCAGCAAATGGCGGCAGTCATTGTTTAACAAGTCATATAAAGTCGAAGCCGCGCAGCCAAACTCTTTTGCGAGTTCTTGAAGGCTTTGAGGTGACGAACACTGGCGCTGCAATAAAACTTGGCAATTGATCTGCGGTTTGCCTCTGACGTGTCTGCTTTTTAACTCGTTATTTGGATCTATTTCTATCCATTCTAGAATTTCTTGTAAATAAAAGAATGAATCAGTCACGGCTTCGATCTTGTCAATTGAATTGAGCGTTTCTTCGTCTTGTACTCCTTGCAATGAAACTATGCGACGGCGCGATCGTTCTGCTCTTTCTCTTTGTTCCTCCAAACGAAAATCTAACAGCCGATTTCTGAGATAGGCATTTAGCCAAGTAGTAAGGCGGCTGGTTTCCGGGTCATAGGGTCGTTTTGCTGTGGTAGCTTCACACAAATTATTAGCAAAATAGATCCATGTTTGTTGCAAGGCATCTGGGTAGTAAGGTGTGTTTTCTTTCCAGAGTTTGCCGGACTTGATAATGTCTCGAATCAGTCTATCCAAACAACGACGGCGCTGCGAACTACCCGGGAGATGCCCGCAAGCTTCAGTGATGAGTTCGAGTTCATCCGATAAGTGGTCTTCCCCCTCAGAGGGGTTGCATTCATCAGTCATAGTTAAGTGCGGCCGCAACTTTGTTCCTACATTTACTTATCGGGATATGTGGGAAAATTTTCTGCAAACTTCCCAAGTTTTTTTGAGTCTGCGGCTGAAACTATTGCTGTGCAGTCGATGCGGCTATTTGAATGTATGTTGAGTTTTGTAAAGCTGGCGATCGCCCCTTCAGCGATTGTCAGTCGGGAATATCTCATTTTCACAAAAATGACTTTTTTTCTAGTGCTGTGGCGATCGCCTCCTTGACAAAGCCCGCGAGCTCGCGACAGCACTAAAAGTCCACAACTCAGATCCACCCTGTTATACCAATTTTATAAAGATTTGCTAGAGATGAACTCTTAGCCCCCCCTTAGTAAGGGGGGGTTGGGGGGGTGATTGTATAACACTACTTTAGAAAAATGGTATTAGCCCTATCTCTCAAACAGCGAGTGAAACCAAGCAATCACTGAGGGTGCTCAACTAATAATCAAGAGTGCGGTTAGGAATGAAAATTTAATAACTTGCACAAGTTTGTGGGGTGTCTCGCCCGCCCCTCTCACAAGGGCGGGCGAGACACCACACAATAACAATTAAAATTGTAAGTTATTTAATTTGTGATCCTTAGCTATGTGATGCGTCACCAATAGCCGGTAAAACCCCCTTTCTACCTATAATATTTCTCGCTACTCAAACCAAAACTCGTAGCAACCGCGAATCATGCCAAATCCTGGTTCCCTACGCCCTTGACGATCGCCAATCTTGAATTCTTCAATGCTTCCATTCTTCAATCATTCAATCCCCAATCTCAAATCTCAAATAGCTTTAACAATTAACAGAGATGAATAACCCGGATTTGGTATCAGCACCCCATGCAGAAGCTGTTTGTCAGCCAGCCCTAAATAGATGATTGCAGTTGTTGCTTCCTGGAATTCCCCACCGCAAAACCCGACATTAGATATCGGTTCCATCCACGTCTGGCGCGTCTGTCAAGCTCAAACAAAGTCTTGCTTGCAGAGTTTGCAGCAGACTCTCTCTACCGACGAACAGACAAAAGCACAGCGTTTTCACTTTCCCAAAGATCGATCGCAATTTATTGTCAGTCGCGGCGCCCTCAGAGCAATTCTCAGCCGCTACCTCCACATAAATCCCAGCCTCCTGCGCTTTGAATGCAACCCCTACGGCAAACCCTCCCTCACCATCGCCCAAGGTGGAGACAGTTTGCGTTTCAATTTGTCTCACTCTCGCGGAATCACTCTAATTGCTATTACCAACAATCGAGATATCGGTGTCGATATAGAAGGCATAAATCCCGACTTTCCTTGTCTGGAGATTGCTGAAAAGTTTTTCTCACCATTAGAAAACTCCGTGCTGCATTCCCTGCCCCAACATCTTCAAGTCAGAGCTTTTTTCACCTGCTGGACTCGCAAAGAAGCCTACATTAAAGCAGTCGGCAAAGGCCTTTCTATTCCCCTGAATCAGTTTGCTGTCACCTGCGCGCCCGGAGAACCAGCAGCACTATTAACTATTACCGAAAACCCCGAAGCAACATCGAGATGGTCTTTAATTGAATTAATTCCCAGTTTAGATATGGTGGCGGCTGTTGCGGTTGCAGGAGATTGCTGCCAACTTAATTGTTGGCAGTGGACAGCAGAGATTTAAGTTAAGGTTCGCAGTAAAGTATGCAATTTTTACCAGATTAAAAAATCTCAATTGCAGTCCTCATACCATTTTTTTAAAGATGTGCTATGAATGAACTCTTAGCCCCCCCTTAGTAAGGGGGGGTTGGGGGGGTAATTGTGTAGCGGTACTTTATAAAAATGGTATCACTACCCACCGGGAGTTTTGAGTTAAATTAGGGACACGGCACTGCCGTATCCTCCATCTCTGAAAAATTCTGCAACAGTAGTTGTAGGGTGCGGATCTATGAACAATTCCTGGCATTTCACGCCAGATATCATAGATCCGCACCTTACACATTGGGTGGAGGAAACGAACCAATTTTTTGATTGTAGCAAGCTTTTTTGTGAATTGTATAATAATCAAAAATATCACGTAATATTACTCGTTATATTCTGTTATTTTAAGTCCCGAACTAATAGTTTCAATTAATTCCGATTGCAACCACGGCTTATACAAGCATGAATCAAGGTTTGCTTCCTTTTGCACCCTAGCAATAGCAGCTTCCTGCCCTTGCCCTATGAGCATTACTTTCACGATATTAGGGAATTGTTCGTGGATGCAAACCAGCAACTCGTCCCCCTTCATTCCTGGCATTAATGAATCTGATACAATCACCATAACTTGAATATTTTTTTCAATCAACTCCTTTAGTATTTCCAGAGCATCGATCGCATTTTCAGCCAATTCATAATAATATTTATTACCAAAACTGGACTTAAGCTGCGTTTTGATACTCTCCAATACAGAGATATCATCATCCACACATAAAATTACTGGTTTAGACATTTTTAATTTAACAGTTATATCCTGTAGATAAAAATCCGTATCTTACCGCAGTTAAACTCATTTGCTAATACAGGCGATCGCGTACACTCGCTCTGTATCACTATTTTAAATAATATATACACCAAATGCCACTTTTATCAAGTACATATACCAGTTCGATATCTCATCTGAGGAATCTCGCCGTCGCGAAAGCTTTCATCTAAAATCTCCAGTTAGAGATCATCTTTTTGACAAAGGCTATAAGTCCGCTAAAGTATGGGAAAATTCCCCTGGATTTCCTGACAGCGTTGCAAATAATTTTGGGCTACCTTATCCAGCGGATTCTTTCGGATGCAATCAGCAAACAGTTTTGCCGCTTCTTGATGTTTAGCAGCGGCGTAATTGTACAATGCTTCGATAAATACGGGCAAAGTTGCTAACTTTCCCTCTTTCAATTCCGGTATATCAGCGTCAAACACTTCGTAAATCGTCACCAAATCCGATTTACCTTTAACTCGAATACAGCCAATATTTCTGATTGCATAACTTGCGGGATTGCTCAATCCTAAAAAAGTATTTTGAGTGATCAACATCGCCACCCCGTAACTTTTGGTCAAGCTTTCCACTCGCGAGGCTAAATTCACCGCGTCCCCAATCACTGTACTGTCCATCCTGTTCGTTGACCCAACTGTTCCTAACATCAATGAACCCGTATTGATACCCAGCCCAATTTTAATTGGTGGGGAGCTGCAACTAATCAGATGTTGATTGTATTCATAGAGACTGTGCAGCATAGAAATTCCTGCTGTGACTGCATTGTCTGCAGTGTGGGCGAACAAAGCCATAATTGCATCGCCAATATATTTATCAATAAACCCGTGATTTTCAATAATGCTAGGCTCCATTCGACTCAAATAGCAATTAATAAAATTGAAATTTTCTTGAGGTGTCAGACTCTCTGAAAGAGCCGTAAAGTCCCGAATATCAGAAAACAATATTGACATTTCTTTTTCCACGCTGTCGCCGAGTCGAACGTCGCTCAAGCTATCGTGGCTTAGCAGCGAGACAAATTCATTCGGCACAAAGCGTTTAGCAGCTTCTGTTAATTGTAATTGCTGGGACAGAGCAAATTCTAGCTCTTGATTCATTTTCCGAAGTTCGGCATTTTGTTCTGCTAGTTTTTTATCCTGACTGTAACTGTGGACGGCTTCTGTTACAGTCAGTTGCAAGTCTTGAGTTTGCCAAGGTTTGCCGATGTAGCGGTAGAGTTTCGCCTGTTTGATGGCATTTCCTACCGCCTCAATAGTCGCCTGACCCGTCAGCATCACCTTGAGAGTTTTGGGAGAAATTTCGTGAACTAGCCGCAACAATTCATCTCCTTTCATGTCAGGCATTACGTAATCCGAGATAATCAAAGGAATTTCATAGCCGTTTTCGAGCAATTCAGCAATTAACTCTAGGGCATCTTGACCTCCTTCGGCAATTTCAATCTGATAAGTATTCCCTAAAGCCTCTTTTAATTCCGTCTTCAGGCTTTTGAGAATAGTTTTTTCATCGTCAACGCAAATAATGACTTGTTTGGTCATAACGATAAGGCTGTTTTAATGGTTTCAATTAACTCGATTTCCGACCAAGGTTTCAGCAAACACCGATGGAGGTTGGCTTCGTCAAAAGCCCTTTTTACTGCCTCTTCATCGGCTTGACCTGTCAGCATTATTTTTACTATTTTAGGAAATCTTTGATGCACCATAATCAGAAATTCGTCTCCTTTCATTCCTGGCATTAACCAATCCGAGACAATCAAGATAATTGAAATTTCGTCATCATTGAATTCATCAATTAACTCTAGAGCGTCGGCGGGACTTTCGGCTATTTCATAAGTGTAAGCATTCCCAAAAGCTGATTTTAGCTGGGTTTTAAGGCTTTGTAAAACTACTTTTTCGTCGTCAACACACAGGATAATTGGTTTAGACATTTTTGCTGGTTAACTAAGTGTTTAGGGGAGATTGACAGGTAGAACAACTGTAAAAGTAGTTTGGCCTGGAAAGGATTCAACTTCTATTTGACCGCGATGTTTTTCAACGATTTTTCTGACTATATCGAGACCGAGACCGCTGCCTTCTCCCGGGGGTTTGGTTGTGAAGAAGGGGGCGAATATTTTGGGCATGACTTCGGCTGGAATTCCGGCGCCACTATCGGTAACGCCGACTTTGATATAGTTGCCTTCTTGCCGGATGTCCAGAGTTAATGTGCCTTGATTGTCCATCGCTTGCAGGGCGTTGTGAATCAGATTTGTCCATACTTGATTTAGTTGGTCTACATAGCACAAAATCGAGGGTATTTTGGGAAAATTGCGGATTACTTCGACGCCGTGTTTGAGGTTATTTTGATACAGGGTGAGTACGGTTTCTATGCCTTCAGTTATATTAGATTCAACCATGGTTTCTGATGAGTCGTAACGGGCATAGGTTTTCAGGGCGAAGACGACTTTAGAAGCGCGATCGGCTGCGGTGTTAATTGTTTGGGTGCCTCGCTGGATTTCTGAGAGTTTGTAAGCCATTTCTAAGATGCGATCGCGATCGACCTTTTGCAGCAAAGACAGAAAGTCGTCCGCCTCATAAATCCCCATATCTACCAAAGTGTCGGCGATCTCATCGGCTTCGTCAATGTCTTCGCCTTCGAGTTGACTAATCAAAGCCCGCTTTAACTTCCTTTCTTCTCTAGCTGTTAAAGTCATATCTTTTTGTAGCGAGCGATACAGCAATGTGTTAAAATTTTCAGATTCGGTGGGGGAAAGCGACTGAAACAGTGAGGGTAAATTTGTGATGGTTTGGCCCAAAAACTTAGTCATATTTCCCGCACTCGATCGAATTGCGCCCAGCGGAGTATTCAATTCGTGAGCAACTCCGGCGACTAATTGGCCTAAAGCTGCCATTTTTTCCGATTGAATCAGCTCTTCTTGGGTGGTTTGCAGGTTGTCTAGGGCTGTTTTGAGCTCTTGGGTTCTTTCGGCGACTTGGGCTTCGAGAGTGCGGTTGTAATCCGCTACCAATTTTTCGGCTTGTTTGCGTTGGGTGATATCGGCAAAAGCTGCGATCGCATAACTCACCTTTCCCTTATCATCATAAATAGGCGTTCCCCAAACCTCGATCGGAATAATCCTGTCAAGCTGGCGAATTTCCATATCATCAACGTTAACGCTGGCTCCTTTAAAAGCATTGATAATTGGATCTTTTTCTGCCGGATAAACTTCGTTGCTACCTGCCAGATAAATTTGATAAATCTCTCTAAGTTCCTCCGAAGTATTAGCTACTATACCTGTTCCTAACAAATCCTGAGCGCGAGAATTAACATAATAAGGTTTGCCACTAGACTCGGCTACAAATATCCCCACCGGAACCGCCTCTAAAATTTGATTTAGCCGACTTTCACTCTCAGATAATTCGGCATTCAAAGCTTGCATTTCTGTGAAGGATACTTGCAGTTGCGCCGCCATACTATTAAATGAATTTGCAAGTTCTCCGACTTCATCATCGCGGTTGAGCGTTACACTTTTGCCCCATTCACCTTTAGCAATATTTTTGGCAGCCTCGTTCAAAGATAAAATTGGTTTGGTTACCCACCTCGCCGTAACGACGCCAACAATTATCGCGACGACAAAAGCAGCAATGCACAACAAAATGGTCGCGGTATTATTGGCATTAATTTGTGCCATGAAATCCGCTTCTGGAACCACCACCACAATCAACCAATCCAATCCTTTATCATCTTGCCAAGGCAGAACTTGTAAAAATTGTTTGTTACCCTCAACATCAAATTCTAGTGACTGCGCTGTTGTCAGAGATTGGAACTCGTTAAAATTAGATGCTAAATATTTAGCAGTGGTTTGAGTGAAAGTATTTTTACTGTCAATTGCTTTAACTCGTTCAGCTCCGTAGTCTTTGTTGGCGGTATGAAACGGTTTTTCGCCTGTGGAAGTTGCGACTAACATTCCCGATCGCTCTACAATAAAAACCTGTCCGGTTTCGCCGATTTTCAAGCTTTGCAAAAACTTGCCAATAGTGGACAAATTAATATTAGTTAGCAGCACCCCTTGCAATTTGCCTTGTTTGTCGTAGAAAGGCATAGATGCGCCGAGATAAGCAGTAATGCCAGCCGTATTGGAATAAATCTGACTCCAGGTGGGTTTGCCAGCAGCTACGGCAGCTTTGTACCAAGGGCGAATGCGCGGGTCGAAATTAGTTTTGTTGTTTAATACTGCGCCGATTTCGCCGGATTCATTGGTAGCATAGGTGCGGAAATCATAGTTACTTGCTGCTGTCGATACTCTCCAAGTCAGCGAGCCATTGTCGAGCCTTTCTGCCCCTAAGTTGTCTCTTTGTTCTAATGCTAAACCACTAAAAGTGAGGGTATCAAATATCTGAATCTGCCGCCAAAAATGACGCTGTAAAATAGGTAAATCTTCGAGGTTGAGGGTGCCGAGTTCGATCGCAGCAGCATTGATCTGGTTGACCTGATGGGGTACAGTCAGGTAAGTACCGAGATTCTGTTGAACGCGACTGCCTACTTCTGTCATTAGTCGATCGGCAATTTCATTCACTGCCTTCTGTCCGTTTTTAAATGAGAGATATCCTACAAGTCCCACCGCAGCGAACAGTTGCAAGACGAAGGGAACTATCAAAACTGTTCGCAGGGTTCGCGATCGAGCAGTTTTTGTGGCTTCGGTGGCAGTGGATGCGGTTTTGTTCACAACGTTAGTGCTCGATCTAATTAGGATCTGGATTTTTTTGAGTTAAGAAATACTTATAGGTGGTGGACATCCACCTGAAAAAATTGACTGTGCGATTCCCAAAATCGCCATGCAGTATATCCCTCTGTTTGGGATGTACAGGAGTAGAGACACCGATTTCGCGAGCAGATTTCTCGCTGCAAAACCAAGATTTATTATATAGAACCCATTTGAGATCTTTGAGTTTTTGGGTTGGGTGACGAGAAATACCGAGATTAACCCGGTTTCTGAGATTTACGCCCGGGGGAAGAAACCGGGTTTCTACGAGTTTTTGGGTTGGATGACGAGAAATACTCCTAGAAACCCGGTTTCTGAGATTTACGCAGAATAGATCTCAAATGGGTTCTATAAACTCGGTTTCTTATCGTAAGTTTTATCCTGGTTATTCAGTGTTGTTATAATCTGCTAATTTTTTAGGTGCGACTTGTCAACTGCCAGCGCACCGCAGAACTCTACAACATTTTTTATTGAATGAATGAATAAATACAAACGTCTGCTTTTGATTGTACAGCAAAATAGAGATACGATCGCGCTCGACTGTGCCGCATCTAGATTGCGTATGGTAATTGAGGGGAAGAGAGGGAGAAAGGGTGATGGGGAGAGGATTTGACGCTTTTTGATAAATTTAGGAAATATCCCATGTAAATGCTGTGCAGCTTGCATTTGGGGTATTTGTTGCACTTGCGAACTCAGAGTACCACAAATGCCAGCTTCGCCCTCTGGCAATAATTTGATTGATCGGAGAAATTCATAGCAGAAGCAAGGAAGAAGCGATCGCCTGCATGGATTTGGCCAATAGCTGTAAGGTAAGGTGCGCCGAAGAGCACCCCACCTACTTAGGTTTTGGATCGAGGGATTTGAGTGGAAAGGTCGATCGGCTTTTCCACTCAAATTCAAACTATAGCAATCGCCACAGCGGTGAGGACATAAATAACCTCATGAATAGAGGCTATAGCCCATAGCAGAAACAATTTGATTTTCTGACTCTGCAACTGTCAACTGTCCACTGTCCACTGTCCACTGCTATAAGTCAACCGCTGCGAATTCACCCGGCGAATTGCCACCACCGCAGGTTTAGGTGGATTATTAACTTTTTTGCCAGGCCAGTTAGAGCCTACAGGCACTTTTCGAGTCTGCAAAAACTCCTTACCATCAATAGTCTTCATGGCAAATTTCCGGCTGTCTGCCGCCATATCTTTTCGCATCCCGTTGATTTCTCCCGGATGTTGAATCGCCAAAAACAAAGTCTTTTCATCCTCAGTAAAAAACGGCCCAGTAGTTTCGCATTCCATCGGCCCAATGCCAAACAAGAAAGCCTCCCCGGCACTCTCACCAGAAGCAGGCAAAAACCAAATCGCATTGTTACCGTACAAACCGCGCAAATTAGATTGACTAATTGGTTTTCCATCTTTATCAACTCGGCCAGCAGCAACAGGCGCATTCAGTTTGTCAGAAGACATATCATTAACCATCCAAACATTGCCGCCCTTATCAATTACCAAATTATCGGGATTAGAAAAACCCAATCCGCCCGCAGCGGGTTCGCCGCCCGTCGCAAACATTTTCCATTGAAAAGTCATTGCAGAGGGCTCGTTACCCTCTTCAACTAAGCGCATAATCCAGCCGTATTCGTAAGGTTTGCCGTCCTTGCCTTGAAAAATTCGCAAATCCGGCCCGCCGTCGCTGTCGCTTGCAGAACCGGAAGTAAAGGTAATGTAGAGAGAACCGTCAGGAGCAATTTCAGTGTCTTCGGGACGAGCAGTGCAAGTGGCTCCTGCGGCACTGGCGGCATAGTGAGCGTCTATTAAAATTGCACCTTGTTTTTCATTAGCTGTGCCTTCGTAGAGGTCATTTAAAGTCTTGAATTTTTGTTTAAAAGCAACGGCTTCTGTATCTTTTTCGACTTTGACAAAACCGCCTTCCGGGCGCTGCGGCAAATTAATCATTCCGCCTGCATGAATGCTAGGCAAATCTGGATTGACAGGGGTATCAGTTTTTAGTGCAATCCATCTACCGGTGCCGTCAGCGTTAAATTTTGCAGCATAAAGCATTCCGTCTGTCAATAGCTGGGAATTCGATCGATCTTTGGGGTTTTTGACTGGGTTTTTGCTGACGAATTTGTAAATATGTCCGCTGCGGCGATCGCACCCGGAGTAAAATGCTAAGGGTTTCCCCGCTACCACACGAATGCCGACGGCTTCGTGGCGGCAGCGTCCCAACCAAGTGTGTTTGGTGCCGTAGTCGTTGGGGTTAGCCGGATCTACTTCTACCATCCAGCCGTATTTATTCCCCGCCAAGCCGAACGGATTACCCAAACCGCCAATTTCTTCGGCATCAATGTAGAAATTTTTCTTGCTTGGATCGAAAGATGTACCGTCTGCAAATACAGCTTCTGGCACAAAATTCTGAATGTTTTCTTCTGCACTAAAAACCGTTCCCCAAGGCGTAGTTCCGCCCGCACAGTTATTAAAAGTGCCGATGATTTTTGAACCCAACTTATCCGAGTAGCCTTTACCTTTTTTGTTGAACACAGCTACCGCTGGGCCGGTGGCTTTGAGGTAGCGCCCGTCTTCTAGGCCGGAAATGCCCGTAATTCGGCGATCGGCTGGAGAATTCGTTCTTACCCATTTACCGTCATCATTTATTTTAACAGAAATTACCCCAATTCCCACATCAATCAAAGCTGCTTTCGATACTTCTACAACCATTTTTTTAGTCGCGTCTTTGTCCGCAATAGCAAAAGCATTTATTCCAGCTTTTCCGGCGGGTGTCGCAGCCGCCTCTAACTTAGCAAAAGGCAGAGATTTGCCAATAACTTTTTGATAAGTTTGAATCCAAGGTTTGGCACTTATGTACTCAAAATTAACTGTTAAGAATCCCTGATTTTTGCCTGTTTCTACAAAAGACAGATAGTCATTGTTGTAGCCGAAGTGAGAATCGCCCACTTTGTCTCCCCAAGCAGCTACGATATCGTAGGTAAAGCCTTCTGGAAGTACGAGGTCGTCTGCTACTTCGTAAGTGCTGTAAGCTTCGGCTTGTTGCTGGGTGGATACGTTGCTAATGGGGATGAATTGTCCAGTTTTTGTTAAGGTGCTGCTGGTTAGCAAAGGCATCGGGCCCTTGACTGGTTGGAAGTTTAGGCCTGCTGCAATATTCCCGCCCTCCTTTGCAGAGTTAACAGGTTGTGGGAAGGGCATGGCATTTTTTTGTTCGCAAGAATTGAGTGCAAAAGTACCGGCCGTTGCACCCAAGAACAGTAAAAATTCTCGACGCTTGATAGTCATAGTTTAATCAGTTGACAGTTGATAGTTGACAGTTGGCAGGTATGGGTAGGGTGCGTCAGCAAAGGTAATTCTTGATAATTACGGACAATCTCTAAACTGACGCACCATTTATTACGGAGTACCCTACGATAATTAGCCTGGGATAATTGACAGGTATAGGTAGGGTGCGTCAGCAAAGGTAATTCTTGATAATTACAGACAATCTCTAAACTGACGCACCATTTATTCCGAGTACCCTACGATAATAGACCTCTTGCAAAAATCTTTTTTATCAACTTTTGGAACGGGCTCTTCGGCCCATTCCACATAAAAAATATCTTTGTGGAACGGGCCGAAGAGCCCGTTCCTAACTATTTTTGCAAGATATTTAATTAGCCTATACATACAAGTAAGGACACAACATTGTTGTATCCCTACGTCATATTTGACTGCAACTTGGAACCGTACAAATAATCTAAAAACTCAACCAAATCGATAGCCGAACCCCCGTACTGTAATGATATATTCCGGTTGACCAGGATCGATTTCTAACTTTTCGCGCAGCCAGCGGATGTGAACGTCAACTGTTTTGCTGTCTCCGATAAAATCTTGGCCCCAAATTTTTTCTAGCAACTGATCGCGAGACCAAACTCGCCGGGGATTAGTCATAAATAGTTCTAGTAAGCGAAACTGTTTAGGAGAAAGTTTCACTTCAATGCCATGAACTAACACGCGGCATTCTTCAGGATAAAGAGTTATGTTCTTATATTGCAGCATCATCGGTTGTGGTAACTGACCGAGACGTTGGCGCCGCATTAGTGCCCGACAGCGGGCGATAAATTCCCGCATTCCAAAAGGCTTGGTGAGATAATCATCCGATCCGGCTTCGAGATAAAAAGCGCAATTGTTGGCACTTCCTCTCGCACCGACAATCAAAATAGGAACGGGATTTCCTTGATGCCGTAACATTCGACACAGATCCAAACCGTTAATTGAGTCCATAATTAACAGGTTAAAACCGAATTCACCGTGGTAAGACGAGGAAGCCTGCACAGAAGGCAGAGCGTTGCGCCCGTCGCTAGTAACAACCACCTCATAGCCCTGTTCTTTTAGGGCCAAAGCTAGCATTTCCCGCAACAGGTCTTCACCTTCCAATAACAAGATGCGGCCGGCTTGTCCAACAGCCAGCCTTGAAGGACTTTCGCTTAATTCAGCAGAAGACATAAATATCAGTGGGAGTTGTGTTTGTATGTAGCTAGCGGGAGGTGCTTTCTTCAGTAGCTGAGGCACTCTCGCGCTGCGATCGCTCTTTATGTGCGATCGACTCTTGAATCACTTATAATCTTTCGCCAGTCCATCCGACAGACATACGCTCGACTGTTTTTACTTGTTCGTGCAAGAAATATAGCCGTTGAGCAGTTGCGATAGCTGCGCTGTCTGCCTGCGTCCAGGCGTTAGAAGCCCGGTCATTCCTAGGGTTCGGTATTACTTTGTAAAACATTGCCCGCTTGTGATTGACCAGGTTACACCCAATCTATAGGGAGATGGCTTTATCGTACAGGCAAAAGGTTATCAAAAGGTAAAGTTTTAGTAAATAAATGGTTAATTTATTTAAGTATCAGTAATGTTGCTGTTCAATTATAACCGAACCCTACAGCTTTGTGGGAAGATACAATCCCGATCGAATTTACGCTCAATCACCTGGGAAATAGAAAAATATGGCGCTAAATTAACTATAAATCTGGGAATCTGACGGGTTTTTGAGGAATAGTGTTTTGTGAGTTGGACGGGAGTTGGACGATCGCACTACCAGCCGATCGCCCTACAACTGACCCAGACCCGCTACGATCGAACTTACAAGTAAAAATTCTGTAGACTGCCTATAATGTTGCTGCATTTGAGTACATGGCCCGAGGTTGAAGCTTATCTAGAGAGCTCCCGAGGCATAATTATCCCGATCGGCTCCACCGAACAACACGGGCCCACCGGCTTAATCGGAACTGACGCGATTACTGCTTCTGCGATCGCCCAGAGTGTCGGCGAAGCAGCCAATGCCTTAATCGGCCCGACAATTAATGTGGGGATGGCCTTGCATCATACCAGCTTTCCCGGTAGCATCAGCCTCCGACCGCAGACGCTGATTCTGGTAATCAGAGATTATATCACATCTTTAGCAAAAGCCGGATTTGAGAAATATTTCTTTATTAACGGTCACGGCGGGAATATTGCGACGATGAAAGCAGCATTTTCCGAGACATACGCGCATTTGTCGGATTTGAATGTGCCAAATGCCGATCGAATCCAGTGTCAAATCGGCAACTGGTTCATGTGCGGTTCAGTCTACAAACTCGCCAAAGAATTGTACGGAAACCAAGAAGGTTCCCACGCCACCCCCAGCGAAGTTGCACTAACCCAGTACCTTTATCCAGAAGCAATCAAACAAGCACCGCTTTCGGAAGAAGTTGCATCCGGGTACAAAATTTATAGTGCTGCTGACTTCCGGCGCCGATTTCCCGACGGGAGAATGGGTTCAAATCCAGCCTTAGCGACTCCCCAACACGGCCAGCAATTTCACGAATTAGCAGTCAAAGAATTGACTAATAATTATTTGGAGTTTTTGAACTCAGATTGACAATTACCTGAAAATTTTGATAAATCGCGTTTTTAGCGTAGTCTCGATCCCCCTAAATCCCCCTTAAGAAGGGGGACTTTGAGATGAATCCTGTTCGCCCGGATAGTCGGGGGGACTTTGAATATTTCCTGTCCCCGCCCTTAAAAAGACGGACTTTGAACACTTCTTGTCCCCCCCTTAAGAAGGGGGGCTAGGGGGGATCTGGCCCTAATCATCAAACAGTAGATCCGTACTACTAAGACGTTAAGTTGACACAAATCTAAGCAGCGACTTCAGCTTCAGCTTCAGCTTCAGGTGCATCTGGGACATCTTGCTTAATCGTCAAATAGCGAATCACTTCTTCGCTCAAACGCATCGCGCGTTCCATAGGAAAAATTGCAGCGCCCGGAGCTGTATAGTTCATTTGAACGTATACTCCGTCGCGGTGCTTGCCGATTTCGTAAGCCAAGCGACGCTTACC
This sequence comes from Microcoleus sp. bin38.metabat.b11b12b14.051, assembly GCF_013299165.1. Lineage (NCBI taxonomy): Bacteria > Bacillati > Cyanobacteriota > Cyanophyceae > Oscillatoriales > Microcoleaceae > Microcoleus > Microcoleus sp. bin38.metabat.b11b12b14.051. Next base: position 3,509 of record NZ_JAAFKD010000028.1, on the reverse strand, counting down.
GCGGTGCTGAGTTTCGATATTTTCAGCACCTTGATCGCGCAAAATGGTTTGATATTTCGCGATCGCCTGGTCAGTCATTTCTTCACCCAAATCAGGGCGCAGAATGTACATTGTTTCGTAAATAAACGGTTTCATGGCAATAATTCCCTTATGGACAAACAAGGCTTCTCGCGAAGCAAGGACTTATTATCATATACCAACCATGAACAATCTCAAAGCTAAAAAATCAAATTCCCCAAACCGTAGTCGATCGCCGTGGAGAACCCTGTGGACGTACAGTATCATGGGGGCGATCGCACTTTTAATGCTGTTTCCCTTGCTGTGGCTGCTCAGTACCTCCCTCAAATCCCCCAGCGAAAACATCTTTCAATATCCCCCGCAACTGTGGCCGCAACAGCCAACCCTCGAAAACTTCATCAAAGTCTGGGAAACCAACCCCTTCGGGCGCTACCTGTTCAACAGCACCCTAATTGCAGGCCTGACAGTCAGCATCAACGTTTTGTTTTGCGCCCTCGCCGCATACCCCTTAGCCAGACTTAACTTTCGCGGCCGCGAAGCCATTTTAATTACAATTATTTCCACAATCATGATACCCTTCCAAATAGTCATGATTCCGCTGTACATTTTGACAGTACAACTCGGATTAAAAAATAGCTATTTAGGCGTCATATTTCCCGGACTCGCCTCAGCCTTCGGCATATTTTTATTGCGACAAGCATTTCTCGCAGTTCCCAAAGAATTAGAAGAAGCCGCCCGCATCGACGGCTGCACAGAATTAGGCATTTGGTGGCACGTCATGATTCCCGCAATTAAGCCAGCTTTAGTCACATTAGGAATTTTTGTATTTATCGGTTCTTGGAGTGACTTTTTGTGGCCGCTGCTAGTTTTAGACAGGCCAGAATATTATACGTTACCTTTAGGTGTCGCCAATTTAGCCGGGACATTTTCCTTAGATTGGCGTTTGGTGGCGGCGGGTTCGATTATTTCGATTATTCCAGTTTTAGGACTGTTTGTGCTGTTGCAAAAATACATTGTACCGACAGAAGCGGCCGCCGGAGTCAAAGGATAGAAGAAGGAAGAAGGAAGAAGGAAGAAGGAAGAAGGAAGAAGGAAGAAAAGCTGATGTTTCAGCAATTAATAACGTGCCAGCCGTCTAGGCGGTTGCTACAATCAAAAACTAGGATAAACTCAAAATTTATCTGCGTGGGATGGGCGTCTCGCCCGTCTATGATTGGACGGGCGAGACGCCCATCCCACAGCTTTGTGTAAATTATTTAATTCACCATCCCTACAATGTACGAACTCCCAGAAATCCGCTGGATTGTGAACCGGGCTGCTGTCATAGATGCGATCGTAGCATTTGCAAATGCGATCGACGCCAAAGACTGGCAAAAATTGCGATCGCACCTAGCGGACGAAATAGATATCGACTATTCGGAATTCAGGAGTGAAACTCCCAGACGAATAACCGCAGAAGAGTATATACAACAGCGAGTAGAAGGACTTGCAGGTTTGCGAACGCTGCACATCAGCACAAATCATGAAGTAACTATTCACAACAATACAGCCAAATGCCAGTCTGCATACCAAATTTATCGACTTGACCCCACTCGCGAAGCCGGACAAAATCGGTTGGACACAGCAGGAAACTATTTTCACACTTTGATTCAAACAACAGACGGACATTGGGCGATCGATGGAATCAAGCAAACCGTAGTGATTGTCAGCGGCAATCCTCAAGTACATGGTGCCCTGCGCGGTACATCTTAAACGATTTTAGATTTTAGATTTTAGATTTTAGATTTAGGGATTGGGAATGATTTAATGGTTTTTAGGTTCGTAGTGAGGACTTCAGTCCGCATCAGATGGAAGGACAAATAATTTAATGGTTTTTAGGTTCGTAGTGAGGACTTCAGTCCGCATCAGATGGAAGGACAAATAATTTAATGGTTTTTAGGTTCGTAGTGAGGACTTCAGTCCGCATCAGATGGAAGGACAAATAATTTAATGGTTTTTAGGTTCGTAGTGAGGACTTCAGTCCGCATCAGATGGAAGGACAAATGATTTAATGGTTTTTAGGTTCGTAGTGAGGACTTCAGTCCGCATCAGATGGAAGGACAAATGATTTAATGGTTTTTAGGTTCGTAGTGAGGACTTCAGTCCGCATCAGATGGAAGGACAAATGATTTAATGGTTTTTAGGTTCGTAGTGAGGACTTCAGTCCGCATCAGATGGAAGGACAAATGATTTAATGGTTTTTAGGTTCGTAGTGAGGACTTCAGTCCGCATCAGATGGAAGGACTGAAGTCCTCACTACGAACCACCAAAATGGTATTTTACCATAAACAAAATATTCTAAAAATTAACTCACAAGTTTCTACCTCGGAGTAAAAACTGCACTAGGATAAGCAATCCGCTTGTGATTGAACTGTTCCCAAACCCGCACAAAAATCTCCGCAATTAAAGACATATCCTCCCGAGTCAAACCCGAATCCAGCAACTGATTATCCTGCCAGCGAGCCCTCAAAATCCGATTAACCATATTCAAAGCTTCCTCATGAGTGGCATCCTTGAGCGATCGCAAAGCAGCCTCACAAGAATCCGCCAGCATCAAAATCCCCGTTTCCCGCGACTGCGGAATCGGCCCGTCGTAGCGAAAATCCTGCTCCCTCACTTCCCTGGTTTTGATTGCTAACTTTGAATTACCCGCATCTGCCAAAGTAATATTTAAATTTTCCGGTTCTTTGGCAGCAATTTGCTGCGCTTGATGGTAGAAATAAGCAATTAACATTGTGCCTTGATGTTCAGGAATAAACGCCTGAATTGCCTTCGGCAATCTATGTTTCCGCGCCATTACCAACCCTTCGCTAACGTGCTTTTTAATAATTTCGGCGCTCGTCCAAGGGTTATTAATTTCATCGTGTTTGTTGCCCCCGCCCATTTGATTTTCGCAAAATCCGTTCGGGTCGTGCATTTTTCCGATATCGTGGTATAATGTCCCAGCCCTGACTAACTCAACATTGCAGCCGAGTTCTCTCGCCGCAGCTTCGGCCAAACTAGCCACAAATAGCGTGTGCTGAAAAGTCCCCGGAGCAACGGCCGCCAACCTCTTTAACAGCGGGCGGTTGGGATTGGCAAGTTCCGCCAGCCGGATCGGGGTAATTAGGTCAAAAACGTGTTCTAAATAAGGGCTGATGCCGATCGCCACAACGCTCCAAGCCAAACCCGCCAAACTTTGCGCGCCCACCGTACCGAGCACCACGTACCAAATCGCACCCGCAGCCGCGCTGGCAATCAAAGTCCCCACCAGATAAACCATGCCCTGAGTCAAGCCGACAGCCACGCCCAAAAGAGCCAACTCCTCGCGCGATCGCAATCTTTCTGCCATAAAAGCGCCCAGCAATCCCCCCGCCGCGCTAGCCACCAAATGAATCAACTCTACATCCAAGCCAATGGGTAGCAGCGCCGACAGCAGCCCCACCACAGTCACTCCCACCGCCGAACCGTAG
>NZ_JAAFKD010000027.1:67164-82257 GCF_013299165.1 Microcoleus sp. bin38.metabat.b11b12b14.051 | reverse complement strand
GACTTCTAACTAACTTTTGACCCCTTATTTATGGGGATAAAACAGACTTACTAGGTAAATAACCAATAAAAAACCCCCTAGGTTAAATTAGGGGGTTTTACTTTATGTCGATTTACGCGATCGCGATGTCGGACAGCGCCGGGGCTAGACTTCCACCAACTCTACTGACTCATCAACGCCTAGATAGTGCCTCAGAATGACATCTACACTGTTACCGCAACTGGTAGCTATATGCAACAGGGCGTTGTTGTTATGGCTATTAGCCTGTGCCGTGAGCGTGATGTAAGTGTGTCTTGTGTGATAAGGAGCAAGATAGCCACTAATCAAGCCATCACTGACTAGCCGTGAGACTATACCAGGATAGAAATATGTTGTTTTTTCGCCTGATTTGAGGCTGGTAGTGCCACCGTAACCTAACCAATTAATGCCGGGCTTTTGCGCGCTCAAGGCTTTACCTTTATTGTCAGCAAAAATTAAACCATCCGTTTTGACGCCTTTAATCTCTAAAAGTAGCGCCTTTAAGCGCCCGCCCTCGGAGAAGTAAAACAGTCTTGTCTCGCCTGTTTTGGTCTTTTTGACATTCCTTGTGCTAGCGCCCAGTGATTTAGTGATCCGAATTAGATTTCGCTCAAAATCGATATCTTTCCAAGTAAGTGCCTTAGCCTCACTTGGTCGGCATCCTGTTAGGAATTGAAATTCGATAAAGGGCGCTAGCAGCCTCTCGGGTTGACATTCGGATTCATAAAAAGCTTTGATAATGATGTCGCGTTCATCTTTAGTGAAAGCGCGCCTGTCATCTTCTAAAGCTTTCTCATCTACCGCATCATGCCATTTTACAGTCTCACCATTTACCACCTTGTCAGCATATTTTTGCTGAGTAGTAATAGCAGGTGTAGCAAATTTGTCAGCAATAAAAGGATTTTCAGTGGTTGAATGAACTATCAATCCTTTCGACTTAACGAAGTTAAAAGCTTCTGATAAAGCAACTAAGAATTGATTTTTTTGACTAATTGTTATCGCCATTAGTCCTTTGTCAATCCCGTCTTTACCGTCAAGTTTTAATAATGCCAACGGCGTAGCCGAAACCGCAAAGCTTCTGGACTTGCTGCACCAAAGTCTACCATTAACAGCGTTGCTGAAAAATGTTTGATACCTTGTGCGGAAGGTTGTCTCTTCAACTACAGTTTTTTTCCACTCTAGGTAAGCTTCCCACATCTCACCTACAGTTATCTCAGGTAAATCTGGCACTGTACCAGGTAGTTGAATAATTTCAGCTAACTTAGCGTACTTTCCACCGCCTAAGCCGTATTTAGCTAGGGTGCGATCGAACAGTTTATCCCATTCTGTGTGGTCTAAGTCAGATTCAATCTGGCTAGCAATACTAGCTGCACGTTTCCAGTCATCAGGTTCATCGGCTGAGAAGCCGTATTTACCTATCCCTAGGCACTTGGGCTTTCCCCTGAGGGATTTACCATCCAGTGCCTCCCAGAGGGCGTTATGCCTCAAGGGGAACCGTAGTGCAAGGCTACCCTTGTCTGAGTAAACTTTTACATCACAAGCAGACTGTACCTTATTTGATTGAGATTTCATGGTGGTAGGTTCCGTAACTATTGATTTGTCAAGGTTCTGAGCTTTCTAGATAGTTTCTAGACTTGGGACTAGAAGTATCTTCTATTTTATCCCCATAAATAAGGGGATAAAACATAAAATCAGTATATCACGGTTTTTATCCGCACATGACAGTGTACGACAATATGGCATCGAGCCTCAAACTTCGCAAAATATCCAACAACGAAATCAACCGCTTAGTGACAGAAGTTGCAGCATCCCTCGGATTGACTGAATTAGTCGATCGCAAACCCGGCAAACTATCAGGCGGACAGCGGCAGCGAGTAGCCCTCGGACGCGCCTTAGTGCGCCAACCGGCAGTATTTTTGCTCGACGAACCCTTGAGCAATCTAGACGCCTTATTGCGCGAAAAAGTAAGGGCAGAACTCAAACAATTATTTTCATCCCAAAAAGCCCCTGTAGTATACGTTACCCACGACCAAACCGAAGCAATGACGCTTTCTACAAAAGTCGCAGTTCTCAACGGCGGCATTGTCCAGCAATTAGACCCGCCACACTTAATTTATAACCGCCCAGCCAATCAGTTTGTCGCGGGTTTTGTCGGTAGTCCACAAATGAATTTGCTAGTGCTTAAATGCCAGGGAAATTTTGCAATGTTGGGTGATTCTGGAGTTCCGCTACCAAATCTGCCGACTGTTCCCCGAGAGATTGTCTTGGGAATTCGACCCGAACACCTCAGCTTTGCCAATGTAGAAGCCAGGAAGAAGCCCGATCCAGAGGCAATTAAAGGTGAGGTTTATTTAGTAGAAAACTTGGGAATGCAAAATTTAGTTAGCATCCGAGTTAACGGTTTGGAGCCAGAAACGGTGCGCGCATTGCTCCCAAATGACCGTCAGTGGAGTTCAGAAATTGTCGAATTGGTTTTTCCGCCTCAGTTGCTGCACTGGTTTGATGTCAAAACTGGCGATCGATTACAATAGACTTGCATTGCATTCCTTCGCTCTCAAAACTTGCAAAGCATCTGCGTTAATCTGCGTTAATCTGCCTTTAATCTGCGGTCGATCAATCAAATATTTATGCAATAATGATTGTTTCTACAACAAAAGGCAAAGCTTATGAATAAACATCTCAACAGTCTTGTCCTAGCTGGGCTGCTGTTAGTCTTTCCTGTTTGTCCCGCGTCAATTGTTTTGGCCCGACAGACTGAAATTTCCGACACTAACGTCAGCCCAAAAACCTTCCTCAAAGATGAACTGTATTTTGGTTTAACTAAACCGGGCGGCGAGACAATTTCAGAATCAGAATGGCAGGAGTTTGTCAAGACATTTATTACCCCTCGCTTTCGAGAAGGGCTAACGGTATTAGATGGCTCCGGGCAGTTTCTTAACAGTGCGGGGATTCTGATTCGAGAAAACTCGAAAATAGTTATTTTGATTTATGAAAATAACCCGGAAAAAAATCGAGCTATTAAGGAAATTATCGAAACTTACAAGCGAACTTTCCACCAGGAGTCAGTATTGCGGACAACCAGTGAAGTTAAAGTTTCTTTCTGATGCGGTCGTAGAATCAGCGTATCTATGATATTATTCATGGTAATCAAGGTCATACCCTCAAAAATAATTAGGGTGCGGTAAGAGTAAAAATTAGAATTTGTGGGTATCGATCGCACACCGCAAAAATTCTCTATAAAAACCAGCCCGGGAGAAAACAAAAAGATGATGAACGACGGCAACCAAAAAGCCCAAGTGCCCGAAAGCGAGGATTCACAAAATTTGTCCGGCATTGCAAAAGCTTTTATTGTGAACGTGGCTTGGTCTTATGCCGAGGCATTGGAGCAAATGCAACGGCAAAAAGAACAGGAAACCGCGCCGGAATCTCCACCAGAATCTCAAGCAGAATCTCAAGCAGAACCTCAACCAGAATAGTCGATCGCACTTTTGAAAGCAATTGATATGCGCGGGTATTGTGCGTAGATTCTGCTCGACGCACAATAGCCTCTGCGATTGCTGCGGTTCCGAAAGCCATTCGTAGCGCTCCCTTGCCAACAATCACACAAAAGCGAGCTAGAAGATTTTGGGCGCTTTACGCTGGCGATAGTTACGCTTCACGAGTTTTTCGGAATCTTCCCCAAATCGCAGCGGTTTATACGGGATTTTAGCGAAATGTATTTCCGTTCCGAAAAAAGATTTAAACTAAACAATTTACGCTTTTACCGCTACAGTGTACAAAAGAAACAACCAATTTTGATATCGGTCTCATGAATTCAAAAATGATTGGCAAAGCGATCGCAGGTGGCATTTGCTTCGGCATCCTCGCCAGCTTCAACGCCTCACAGGGTCGGGCATCCGCAGCACCAGCACCAACAATTCCCGAAGCAGCTACAGCCCCGGCCCCTAGCAACATCGACAAGCAACTTCTAGGTCAATGGCAAGGCACAGTTCCCTCCGGTCAGTCTTTTACGTTCGTCTTTGCCCCAGAAGGCAAATTGTTCCTCATGGCTAAAGGCCCCGACGGAGCCGCCCGCGCCAAAGAAATGAGGTACAAAGTGAATCTCGGCCAAAAACCGATGCACCTCGATGTCGGCCTCAGCAGCACAGAAACCGTTCAGACTGTTTTTGAGCTGACTCCCGAAGGCCAGATGCGCCTTCAGTTGCAAGGCACTAATCCCGGACAGCCGAGACCTGATTCCTTAAACGAGCAGGCAACCGTGTTTAAAAAGGTCTCAGATACCACTGCATTGCCTGCTGAGACTCAAGTCATCGGTTATTGAGCAAAATTCCTCCAAGGCAGAAGGCAGTTAATTAGTTCAGAGTTTTCAGTTTTGAGTTTCATAGCAGTTTTCAATTCTCTGAAATATAGTAGGGACACGGCACTGCCTTTCCAAAAGTGTCAACTTAAGCCCCAGCGAATGGAATTCGCGGAGTTTACGGGGACAGAAACAAAGCCCACCTCCGTGGGCTAACAAAAAATCAAGGTTTTTTAACCCACGGAGGTGGGTTTTGCCTGTGTAGATGCGGTTTCTAACCGCCCTTTTACCTTTCCCTTAGCCTTCAGCCTTCAGCAAGCCCTGCTAAAATCCACTTAATCTCTCTTTAACTTTTGCCGTAGACCTCCATGAGTGAAACCGTCCTAGAAGTTCGCAACCTGCGGGTTGAATTTCAATCTGCGGACGCAGGCGATGCGTCCGCAACAGTCAAAGCTGTTGACGGCATTTCCTTTGAGGTGAAGCGAGGGCGAACTCTGGGAATTGTGGGAGAGTCAGGTTCGGGAAAATCGGTCACATCGCTGGCTGTTATGGGTTTGCTGTCGAGTTCGGAGACGAAAATCGAGGGCGAAATTTGGTTTTCTCCGACAGCAGACGGCGCTAGCAAGCAGCGTGTGAATCTGCTCTCAATGCCGGACAAGGAAAAACAAACCTACCGGGGCAGCCAGATTGCGACGATTTTTCAAGAGCCGATGAGCTCGCTAAATCCAGTTTTTACGATCGGCTTTCAACTCACTGAAGCCATTTGTCTGCATCAAAAAATATCCCAGACAGCAGCGCGGCGCAAAGCTGCTTCGCTGCTGCAAGAGGTGAAGCTGCTACCTGCGGACGAGGAACTCCGGCTGCGGTGTTTGGCTTTGCGGCAAGAAGCCGGCGGGCAGGACGATCGCGATTTGATGCAGCTCATCAACGGCCAAAAACAAGCTATGCTCGATCGCTATCCCCACGAACTCTCCGGCGGTCAAATCCAGCGCGTGATGATTGCCATGGCCATTTCTTGCAATCCCACCTTATTAATTGCTGACGAACCGACAACCGCCTTAGACGTAACCGTGCAAGCAACAATCTTAGCTTTGCTGCGCGAGTTGCGGGACTCTAGAGGCATGGCAATGATTTTTATTACCCACGATTTGGGCGTCATTGCTGAAATTGCCGATACTGTGGCGGTGATGTATCGAGGCAAGATTGTTGAGTGCGGCGCGATCGAACAAATTTTCAGCAATCCCCAACATCCTTACACAAAAGGTCTGTTAGCTTGCCGCCCAACTCTCGATCGGCAAATGCGGCGTTTGCCAACAGTTGCCGATTTTATGGAAGTCAGCACAAATGCTAGCGGCGAATTGGTAATAGTCGAGAAACCTGTCGATTTAGACGGCGACAATAGCGGCGGACTTTCCGCTTTTGCCACCGGGAAACCGCCTCGGCTGCCGAATATTTCCGAACCTTTGTTAGCTGTGAATAACTTGCGAGTCGGTTTTCCGGTGCAGGGAATGTTTGGTGAAACCAAACGCTTGTTTATGGCAGTCAACGATATTTCTTTTGAGGTTTACCCGGGCGAAACTTTGGGTTTGGTAGGCGAATCCGGCTGCGGAAAATCAACTTTAGCAAGAGCTTTGCTGCAATTAATTCCGATCGCCAGCGGTCAAGTATTTTTTGAAGGTCAAGAAATTACGCCTCCTGCGAAAAGCAGTTCTGCGTCGCAGTGGATGGCTAATTATCGCCAGCAAAAAGAGTACGATCGCAAATTGCGCTGGCTGCGGCGCGACTTACAAATTATCTTTCAAGACCCTTTTAGTTCTCTCGATCCGCGCCTGAGTGTTGGGGACGCGGTGATGGAACCGATGGTGATTCACAGCTTTGGCAAAAACCAGAAAGAACAGCGCGATCGCGCGGCTTATTTGTTGGATAGAGTGGGTTTAAATCCCGATTTCATGCGGCGCTACCCCCACGAGTTTTCCGGCGGACAGCGGCAGCGCATTTGTATTGCTAGAGCTTTGGCCTTGAATCCTAAGTTTATTATTTGCGATGAGTCGGTGTCTGCATTGGATGTATCGGTGCAGGCGCAGGTTTTAAATTTGCTGAAGGAATTGCAAACAGAGTTTGGGCTGACTTATATTTTTATTTCTCACGATTTAAGCGTGGTCAAATTTATGAGCGATCGCGCGATCGTCATGAACAAAGGTAAAATCGAAGAAATGGGGACAGCCGAGCGCATTTATCGCCAACCGCAGCAAGCTTACACGCGGCAACTTATTGCCTCTATTCCTGCGGGTAATTTGGAGCGAATTCGGCAACAGCAATCAGGCAGAGAATCTGCTTTGTCTGCTGTGCCTTTGCCGACTTCGCCTGCGGATGAATCCCAACACGTTTGATACGATCTCTTCCTAAAAATTCAGCCCGAACCGTTCGATTGTTCGGACTCCTGTACTCTAATTTTCATGAGGACAGGAGTCCGAACGCTCGAACCAATTTGATGGTCAGGATTTGGTAAAAACTCTTCTCCCATATAGAACCCATTTGAGATATATTCTGCGTAAATCTCAGAAACTGGGTTTCTAGGAGTATTTCTCGTCATCCAACCCAAAAACTCGTAGAAACCCGGTTTCTTGCCCCCGGCGTAAATCTCAGAAACCGGGTTAATCTCGGTATTTCTCGTCACCCAACCCAAAAACTCAAAGATGTCAAATGGGTTCTATACAGCAGGACTATAATGCAGTGTCTGTCATTGCGATCGGGCCAAAGCAATCGCCAAGACTATGATGCAATACGCGATTGTTAAGACAAACCAGGAGATAAAAAGCTCTGAAAAATATATACGGAGATTGCTTTCTCTCCGATCGCAATGATAAAAAGCGTTATATAGCGTTTCTCAGAAAGATGAGGTATGCTAAATTATGCTACAACCCTTACAGCAGCAAGCTTTTCAGGTCAAGATTCATCCGCGAATTAATGTGAGAAAGGCTATAGCAGTGGACAGTTGACCGCTTGACAGAAGAGCGCGAAAAGCGACTTGCCCGCCCGCGAAGTCGAGGGGATTCGAAGAGTGGACAGAAGAGCGCGCTCGCGAAGTCGAAGAGTTGCAGAGTAAGGAAATGAAATAGAACAAATTATCACTGATTTTCCCAGTCCTTAGCCGGACACGGCAATGCGGTTTCCATACTGACAATCCCTGCAATATCAAAGATTTACCAATGGTTTTTATAAGCTATATTAATATCAAATTGATGATTGTAGCAAACAAGAAATTTTTGAATTTATCTTAAATATTTAAAATTTTCAACCTCAAAATTAAACACTCTATACATCACTCGTAAGGTATGTGAGGTACACAGAAGAGGTAGGGACACGGCAATCTCCTGTCCCGCAAGGACTCTGGAATGTACCCAATAAATCTGCAATCTGCTTTATACAGCATTCTCCCTTGATGCTTATGCCTTCGCTACGGGGAATTTCAGGTGACAATACTTTTCAACGCTCCCGAAGTATACCCGATCGATTACCAATTGCCAATTAGCCATGAATAGACGACTTTTAGTAAAAAATAATACTACTATTCTCGATATATCTTCACAAATCAGCAGTTGTTCTTCATTTTAAATTCATAATTTATGGGTAATATTAAACGTGGTTGAACTTGAGTAATATTCCGGGTTTTCAACCACCTGTCAGGGATTGCACCACTATTTTGATCCATCAAACCCGGTTAGAACTTGCGCCAAAAGTGCTTTGACACGCTACTTTCACGCGGTAATGTCCTTCTGAGCCACTCTAGATTATTAAATTTTGCCTCCGGGGTTAGCTAAATTAGGCAAAATGTCCAATGACTAGCAGCCATATCTAGTCCAGTATTAAAGATAAACTCCCGTTTTCAATGGGAAAAAATTCTCCACAGGCATTTTGGGTAACAAAAATTACTTTAATTATTAGTAAATATACTGAGATTTATGCTAGGTTGCGTAGAGTTAGGTAAGGCTGGTAATGCTAGAATTCAGAAAGTGGTTTTTTTACAATATTTATAGCAACCGCCACGTCGGTGAGGACATAAATAACTTCATGAATAGAGCTGATACCCGTCAGTCATCAATGGGTTGATTCGGGTTATGCAACTGTCAACTGTCCACTGTCAACTGTCAACTGCTATAAATATTATAGAAATTTTGAAACAGAGAAAAGTCCTAGTAATTTGAGAGTAAAACAATGAGAAATTCAGTAGAAATTACAAAAATAAATAATAAAATATTTAATTTTCTGGTAATGTTATTGAGAGAGATCACCGCAGCAGAAGTCACCAGCAGACAGAAGGCAGAAGGCAGAATGCAGCATGAAGACAAAATTAGTAGAGCGGGGACGATCGCCCCGAGCAGCGTATTCTCAGTTTGGATAATTGCACTGCTGGTATTAAACGGCTTGCTGGTGGCTGGCCGCGGCGATCGCTCCTACGACGGCCAAATCGCCCTGGGATTTTTGGCGATCGCCAATATTGTCATGTTGGCAGTGTCGGTGCGATCGCGCACCTCTGCTATCCCAGCCTACAACAATCGCCAATCGGGCAAAGCGTCTGAGTGCGATCGCATCTTTAGTCTGTCCCTAGATATGCTGTGCGTCGTTGGTTTTGACGGTTATATTAAACGCATTAACCCAGCAGCCGAAACCATCCTCGGCTATTCCCCAGCCGAAATGGTTGGCAAACTCTTCATTGAATTCGTGCATCCAGACGATCGCGAAACTACTCTCAAACAAGCTGAAAGCATTGCTGCGGGCAATAATACGGTGGGATTTGAAAATCGCTGGCGGTGTCAAAACGGCTCTTACAAGTGGATAGCCTGGACTGTTAGCCCTTTCTGCGAAGAAGAATTGATCTATGCTGTCGGTCGCGATGTTACCGATCACAAAATCGCCCAAGAGTCACTCCAGCACAGCAATTCTATCTTGCGCTCCGTGATAGAAAGCACGCCGGATGTCATTTTTGTCAAGGATATTCAAGGCCGCTACGCGATCGGAAATTCTGCCCTAGCTCAATTTTTGGAAAAACCGATCGAGGCAATTATAGGCAAAGACGATGCAGCATTATTTCCCGCTGAAATAGCCCAGGAAATTATCGAGACAGACCGCAAAATAATCGCAGCGGGAGAACAATTAAACTATGAAGAAGTTGTCCCACGAAATGGAGAAATGCGAACGTTTATGACAGCAAAATGCCCTTGGCGCGACTCGGAAGGAAATGCGATCGGCATAATTGCCATAACTCGCGATATCAGCGATCGCAAAGCAATAGAAGCAGCGCTACTAGAGAGCAACATTCTCTTTGAAAGCGTCATCGAAAGTACAAGCGACAGCATTTTCGTCAAAGATACTCAGGGCAGTTACCTATTGGTCAATTCTACGACGGCGGGCATTATTGGTTTGCCCAAATCAGAAATTATTGGCAAAAATGATGCACAATTATTGCCTGCGGAGATTGCAGATATGCTTGTAGAAAATGACCGCCGGATCTGGCAATCTGGGATTGAGGAAACGATCGAGGAAGTAGTAAAAGATAGTGAGGGCAACATCCTGACATTTCTTTGTACGAAAAGTCCTTTGCGCGATCGAGCCGGAAACATCACGGGTATAGTGGGAGTTACTCGCGATATTAGCGATCGCAAGCGGGCAGAAGCAGCCGCGATCCAAAGCCAAGAACGGTTGCAGCTAGCTCTTTGGGGCTCCGACAGCGGAATGTGGGATTGGAATAGAGTTACTGATGAAATGTATTTCAGCCACGAGTACAGTGCCTTGTTGGGCTACGAAGCTGGAGAACTGCAAACCACTGCGAGCGCTTTGTCACAGCTAGTTCATCCCGAGGATTTATGGGTATTGAACCAGAAATTAAATGCCTATTTGGCAAATCCTGAAAATGGCTATGTTGTTGAGCATAGAATGTTAGCTAAATCCGGCGAATATCAATGGATTTTGGCGCGCGGGAAAGTCGTAGAAAGAGATGAAAATAATGCTCCGGTGAGGATGATCGGCACTATTTCTGATATTGGCGATCGCAAGCGCACAGAAAAAGCCTTGCAAGAAAGCGAGGAACGCTACCGCTGCTTAATTGAAGCCACATCCCAAATTGTTTGGGATACTACAGCCACAGGCGAAGTTATCACCGAACAAACAGGATGGAGTGCATTTACGGGAGCGACTTACGACGAAATGAAAGGATGGGGGTGGATCAATAACATCCATCCAGACGACAGAGAATACACTGCCAGGATGTGGTCTGATGCACTTACCAACGGCACCTTATTCGCAATAGAACACCGCTTGCTGCGGCACGACGGCGAGTATAGGTACATGAGCGTGCGCGCTGTGCCCCTATTGAACGCAGATGGCAGCGTTCGCCAGTGGGTGGGAATACACTCGGATATTACAGAAAGCAAAATCACAGAACAAGAAATACAGCAGCAAAAAGAATTTTTGGGCAGCATTTACGACGGCGTAGACTACAGTATTTTCGTACTAGATGTCGGCGCAGACGGAGAGCTTCGCTATAGTGGCTGGAATCGAGCATCAGAGTTGTTCAGTGGCCTCAGCAGCGAGTTGGGGTGTGGCAAAACTCCAGAAGAGATTTTGTCAGAGTCTACGGCAGCATTTTTCCGGCCTAAATTAAGAGAATGTCTGCTAAAAAATACCTCGATTTCCTACGAACAAGCTGTTGATTTTGGCAATACAAAATTTTGGTGTATCACAACTTTGAACCCGCTGCGAGACGAATCTGGAAAAATTTGTCGTATTGTTGGTAATGCTGTCGATATTACAGACCGCAAAAAAGCCGAAGCACAATTGCGCGAACAAGAAGAATTTTTAAACAGCATCTATAACGGCTCCAATCAAGTTATTTTCGTAGTAGATGTCACCAGCGAAGGAGAGTTTCGCTACGCGGGCTGGAATGCAGCTACAGAAGCATCTACAGGTATTTTGAGCAATGATGTCAAAGGCAAAACTCCCGAAGAAGTTTTTCCAGGGCCAGAAGCAGCAAATTTTCGGCAAAGATACGTCGATTGTTTGGCAGTCGGCAGTTCGATTTCCTACGAAAACAGCGCCGAGTTGGCAGGTGTAGAATATTGGTTTATCGTAACTCTGACACCGCTGCGCGATGCCTGTGGCAACATCTACCGCCTGATTGGTAATTCCACCGACATTACCGATCGCAAAATAGCAGAAGCAGCGCTACAAGAGAGCCAGCATTTTGTCGAGCGCATCGCCGATACCAGTCCAAATATCCTCTACGTTTACGATGAAATAGAGCAGCGAAATGTCTACACCAACCGCGAAATCACTGACACCCTCGGCTATACGCTCGCAGAAATTCAACAAATGGGTAGCAGTCTGTTACCAACCATTATCCACCCTGAGGATTTGGCTAAAATTCCCGGATATTTACAAGAATTAGAAAATGCTCCCGACGGTGAGGTAGTTGAGTACGAATACCGGGTGCGCGACAAACAAAATTGTTGGCACTGGTTAGTCAGCCGCGAAATTGTATTTAGCAGAACCGAGTCGGGAAAAATCCGGCAGCGTCTCGGTGCTGCTACAGACGTTACAGAGCGCAAATTCGCTGAACAAGTTTTAGCAGAACAATTGAAAATTTCTTCATTCACAGCAGATGTGGGAATGGCTCTAACTCAAAACCGCACTTTACCTGCAACTTTGCAATGTTGCACCGATGCAGTTGTGCGCCATTTGGATGCTGCCTTTGCTCGGATTTGGACGCTGCACGAAGAGGGAAATTTCTTGGATCTGCAAGCAAGCGCGGGGATGTACACTCACATTGACGGCGCTCACAGCCGCATTGCTGTCGGTGAGTTCAAAATTGGTTTAATCGCCCAAGAGCGAAAACCTCACCTGACTAATTTTGTGCTAGAAGATTCCCGAGTCAGCGATAAAGAATGGGCGAAACGAGAAGGAATGGTGGCTTTTGCGGGATATCCGCTAATTGTTGACAATCAGTTGGTGGGAGTAATCGCCATGTTTGCTCGCCACGAGTTGCAAGAATCAACGCTAATTGCTTTGGCATCAATTGCCGATTCCATCGCCCTGGGAATCAAGCGCAAACAAACAGAAGTTGCTCTCGCAGCCCAAAAGCAAACTTTGCGGGGAATCATTGACAACGCTCCGATCTGGGTGTGGATGGCAAATGCTAGCGGGCGGATGTTATTAGTCAACAAAACTTTCTGCCAAGATGTAGCAATTCCTGAAGAAAATTTTTTAGCAGCCTCTCACTATTCCGAAGTTTTGGGATTAGAAGTATCTGCTAACTGCATGGCATCTGACGCGCAAGCGTGGAGCCAAGATACTCCCTGTTATGCTGAAGAATTGCTCCAGTTAGTTGACGGTGAATACCACCAGTTGGAGGTAATCAAAACTCAGGTCAAAGATGATTCCGGCAGGGCGATCGGCTTAATCGGTTTGGGTTTGGACGTTACAAAACAAAAAGAATCTCAAAGACAGTTGCAAGAGTCGGAAGCCAGATTCCGCAAATTAGCGGAGCAGGAAGCGCTGCTCAACCAGCTAGCTAACAACATCCGCCAATCTCTGGATTTAGATACTATTTTGGCCACAACTGTGCAGCAGATTCGTGAGTTGTTACAACTCGACCGCTGCGTGTTTATTTGGTATATGCCTAACGAAAAGCCAGCAGTTTGGAATGTGGAATATGAATCAAAAAATGCTGATTTACATTCTTTACTGGGTGTATTTAATGCTGATGGAACTGGCACTCAATCCGAGCGAATTGACAATTTTGAAATAATCCGTATCAATGATTTTAGAACTGTTGCCGATCCTGTAGAGCGGGATTTTTTCCTAGGTATAGGATTCCAGTCTATGCTGGAAATTCCTATTTTAATATCTGGTGGTAAAACAGGAATACTTTGCTGTAGTTCTTGTAGTGCCTTGCGCTGTTGGAGCGATGAGGAAGTAGAATTGTTAGTAGCAGTGGGCAATCAATTGGCGATCGCCATTAATCAAGCCGAACTTTACGAAATATCTCGCCTCGTCGCCGCCGAAGCTTCATCGGCCGCCATGAAGCAAAAATTGCTTAACCAGCTAGGCAGTCAAATCCGCGCTTCTCTGGATTTAGATACTATCTTAGCCACAACTGTGCACCAAATTCGCGACTTGCTGCAACTCGATCGCTGCTTGTTTATTTGGTATGTTTCCGAGGCCGAGATACCCGCTTGGGATGTCGTCCACGAAGCTAAAAATGATGACTTGTTCTCGCTTGTGGGCTATTACCCTGCTGAGGTAACGGGGACGCTGGCGCAAAAAATAGCTAATTTGGAAATCTATCAAGTAGATGATGTTGCAAGTTTGAGCGATCCTATAGAAAGAGAATTCTTTTTGCAGGTGGGTTACAAGTCTGTCTTGGATTTGCCTGTCAAGAGTGCAGGCGGTTTAGTTGGACTTGTGGGCTGCATGGCTTGCGCCGAGGTGCGTAGGTGGACACAAGACGAGGTGGATTTGCTATCGGCAATTTGCGATCAATTGTCGATCGCCATCAGCCAATCAGAACTCTACACCCAAAGCGTCGATTCAGCGCGGATAGCGCGAGAACAAACCGCCCAACTAGAAGCAACTCTCTGCGAACTCCAACAAGCTCAAACCCAGCTCGTCCAAGCAGAAAAAATGTCTAGTCTCGGTCAGATGGTAGCAGGAATTGCCCACGAAATCAATAACCCCGTCAGCTTTATTTTCGGCAATCTTACCTACACAGAAGAATACACCACAAGCCTGATGACACTGCTGCAAATGTATCGAGAAGAATACCCAGAACCTCCTCAAGCCATAAAGCAGGAAATAGACGGCTTAGAATTAGATTTCTTGCTAGACGACTTGCCAAAAATGCTATCTTCCATGCAGGTAGGAGCAACTCGCATCCGGGATATCGTGCGGAGTTTGCGAAATTTCTCCCGTCTTGATGAATCTGACATGAAAAATGTTAACATTCACGAAGGCATCGACAGCACGTTAATGATTTTAGAACACCGTCTGAAAGCTCAGCCCGTTAGCGTAGCGGGTACGGAGTACCATCGCCCAGCAATTCAAGTCCTCAAAGAATACGGAGAATTGCCACTGGTGGAGTGCTACGCCGGACAGTTGAATCAGGTATTTATGAATATTATCGCTAATGCGATCGACGCTTTACAAGAACCGCTGCAAAATCAGGGAATTATCCGCATTCGTACAGAGGTAGAAGGTACTTTTGCCGTGATTAGAATTGCTGATAACGGTGCCGGTATCGCCGATAAAGTCAAGCAGCGGATATTCGATCCGTTCTATACTACAAAACCGATCGGTTCGGGGACGGGGATGGGCTTGGCGATTTCCCATTCAATTATTGTCGAAAAACATAAAGGTAAAATCAACTGTTCATCGGCGGTGGGGAAAGGCACTGAATTTGCGATCGAAATTCCGATTAAAAAAAGAGAAAATTTAATAGGTTCGATCGTTCGGACTTAAGTCCTTCTTGGATGCGGACTAAAGTCCTCACTACAAACCTATCATGGTTTTTTACCAAACTTGTCTCAATCCGATTCAAAAAACAGAATGTTCAATAGGTTCGATCGTTCGGACTTCAGTCCTTCTTGGATGCGGACTAAAGTCCTCACTACAAACCTATCATGGTTTTTTACCAAACTTGTCTCAATCCGATTCAAAAAACAGAATATTCAATAGGTTCGATCGTTCGGACTTCAGTCCTTCTTGGATGCGGACTGAAGTCCTCA
>NZ_JAAFKD010000027.1:42503-67154 GCF_013299165.1 Microcoleus sp. bin38.metabat.b11b12b14.051 | reverse complement strand
AAGTCCTCACTACAAACCTATCATGGTTTTTTACCAAACTTGTCTCAATCCGATTCAAAAAACAGAATATTCAATAGGTTCGATCGTTCGGACTTCAGTCCTTCTTGGATGCGGACTGAAGTCCTCACTACAAACCTATCATGGTTTTTTACCAAACTTGTCTCAATCCGATTCAAAAAACAGAATGTTCAATAGGTTCGATCGTTCGGACTTCAGTCCTTCTTGGATGCGGACTGAAGTCCTCACTACAAACCTATCATGGTTTTTTACCAAACTTGTCTGAAATTGATATGATATGAAAAATCTAAAATCTAAAATCTAAAATGACATTACCTCCAGGTAGTTTGGGTTTACCACTAATTGGCGATACCCTCAAGTTTTTACAAGATTCGCAATTCGCCAAAAAACGACACCAGCAGTACGGGCCAATTTTCAAAACCAGCATCCTCGGACAGCCTACCGTTTTTGTGTCCGGCTCTGAGGCGAATTTGTTTGTTTTAAGCCATGAAAACCAGTATTTTGTTGTGAGTTGGCCTCCCAGCACGAAAGCGCTGTTAGGGCCACTTTCCTTGTCGCTGCAAACGGGTTCTGACCATCAAAATCGGCGCAAATTACTGTATCAAGCTTTTCAGCCGCGAGCTCTGGCGGGCTACATCGACGGGATGGAAGATATCACTGGGCGCTACTTGGAAAAGTGGACGCAAATGAGCGAGTTCGCGTGGTATCCTGAACTGAGAAATTATACTTTTGATGTGGCTGGAAAACTGTTAGTTGGGATTGACAATGGTTCGGAAACTGCCCTGGGACATTATTTTGAAACATGGTGTGATGGCTTATTTTCAATTCCTTTAGATGTGCCTTGGACTAAGTTTGGTAAGGCGAAAAAGTGCCGCGATTTGCTCTTAGCTGAACTAGAAAATATTATTCTAGAAAGACAGCAAGGAAAACCGGGCGGGAATGATGCTTTGGGTTTGCTAATTAGCGCTCGCGATGATGAGGGTAATTCTTTGGGTTTGGAAGAGTTGAAGGATCAAGTGCTGTTGCTGTTGTTTGCGGGACACGAAACTCTGACTTCGGCGATCGCCTCTTTTTGCCTCCTGCTGGCTCAAAACCCGGATGTGATGGCAAAAGTTCGTGCGGAACAACAGCAGTTTCCGGCTACTGAACCGCTAACTTTAGAACATCTCAAACAAATGACTTATTTGGAGCAGGTGATGCGAGAAGTGTTGCGGTTGGTACCGCCGGTGGGAGGCGGTTTTCGCCAGGTAATTAAGGCTTGTGAGTTCGGCGGCTACGAAATTCCCCAGGGTTGGAATGTGCTTTATGAAATCAATCAGACGCATCAGGATAGCTCAGTTTATCCCGAACCTGATCGCTTTGACCCCGATCGCTTTAGAGGCGAGCGATCGACAAATGCGAAACCTTTCAGTTACGTGCCCTTCGGTGGCGGTTTGCGGGAATGTTTGGGGAAAGAATTCGCGCGGTTGGAAATGAAGCTGTTTGCGGCGAGGATGGTTCGGGAGTGCGAATGGGATCTGTTACCGGATCAAGATTTGAATTTAATCCGAGTACCGACTCCGCACCCGCGCGACGGTTTGCGAGTGAAGTTCCGGCGAAAAATTGCAGGTTCGTAGTGTAGTAGGGTGCGTCAGGAAAGCGATGTTTTAATCATCAATCTTAATCTCATAAATGACGCACCATTTATTCCGTGGTTCGTCTACTTCACTGACTGGTTTGTAGTGAGGACTTTAGTCCTTCTTGGATGCGGACTGAAGTCCTCACTACAAACCTTAAGATGTTACTGCGATCGCAACTACATCGGGTCTAAAAGTCCTTCTTGGATGCGGACTGAAGTCCTCACTACGAACCTTAAGATGTTACTGCGATCGCAACTACATCGGGCCCAAATACTTAGTTAAATAAGGCGAAAACACCTCATAAATCAGCGTCAGCGGCTTCCCGTGATGCCAAAATAAATAGTGTCGCCCCCAAAAAGGCCCCGACTGTTGAAAAGCCGACTCCAAAGCCACCGACTCGCCGAAATAAATGCCTTGCACGTCGCGATACAATTCAGTCCGCAGCCGTGCTAAACTAGCCCAAATTGGCAAAGATTTATTTTCCAAATATTCATCTACGTGACTCGCTTCCCACCAAGAAGTCGCGTAGGCGAGGCGCTGTCCCGAAGCAGTACGCAGCCACACTTGACGGCGCAGGCGCGGCCCTGGAACCGCGACAATTTGAGCAGGCGCGCCGTCTGCGTCTTCACCCACTAAGGACATATCGATGACATCTACTTCTGTGGGCTCCCCTGTCAACAGTTGCAGGTGACGGGTAGGGGAACCGTCGCCTAGGAGCAGTATTTGCCATGCTGGTGCTAGCTTCGTGTGGGGTAAACCCTTCTGTACTGCGTCTTCTGCTCCTTCCCACAGGGGGTTGAGAGCGTGCCAGGTTTGGCTGTTTTTGGGTGTGAATGTTGCAGTCAAGGGTCTTTACAAAACTTAATTTTTTGTTTATTATAACGCTTCTGCAATTGTCCAGTCACAAGCCAAAAGTCAAAAATCGACTGGCGATCGCCCAGATGATGTTGAGTAAATTAGTTATAATGCAGTTCGCGATCGCACTCCGACTATCAGAAACCGGGTTTTTTGCCAAATCTGCCAGTTTCAACGCCTCTTCTCGTAAAAAAACGCTTTTTCGCTACCGGTGCGTAATTCAGTTGACAGTTGACAATTGACAGTTGACAGTTGACTTCGGAGGGCGACCTCTACCTAAAAGGAAGAGGATTGGAGTAATGAATAGTTTGATTTTAATTTGTCCCTAAAAGGAATCCGGCTTTAAACCAATTATTTCTGGTAATTCCTAAATACTTTTATTCGACTGATTTTATTGAATTTTTCTAATGACAAATGACCAATGACCAATGACCAATGACAAATGACAAATGCCCAATGCCCAATGCCCAATGCCCAATGCCCAATGCCCAATGCCCAATGACTTCAAAATCTACTATGTTAAGAATAACCGAAATCAAACTTCCCTTAGATCATGCTGAAGATGCGATCGCCAGCGCCGTAGTCAAAAAGCTGCAAATTCCCCCCGAAGAATTGCTCAGCTACACCATCTTTAAGCGCAGCTACGATGCTCGCAAAAAACCACAAATCGTCCTTGTCTATATTGTAGATGTGGAAACGACACAGGAAAAGCAACTTCTGCAACGCCTTAAAAAAGACCCTCATGTGATGCTGACGCCAGACATGAGTTATCGCAATGTAGCCGAAGCTCCCAGCAATTTGACGGTTCAGCCCATTGTGATCGGTACGGGGCCGTGCGGTCTGTTTGCGGGGCTGATGCTGGCACAAATGGGATTTCGCCCTATCCTGTTGGAACGGGGTAAAGCTGTGCGCGATCGCACGGCTGACACTTTTGGATTTTGGAAGAAAAAAGCAGAATTTAACCCAGAATCAAACGCCCAGTTTGGGGAAGGTGGCGCGGGTACTTTTTCCGATGGCAAACTCTACAGTCAAGTTAAAGATCCTCAACATTACGGGCGCAAGGTACTAACGGAATTGGTGAATGCGGGTGCTTCACCGGAAATTTTGTATATTAATAAGCCGCATATTGGAACATTGAAACTGGTGGGAATTGTCCAAAAAATGCGGGCAAGAATTGAATCATTGGGCGGAGAGATTCAGTTTCAAACTCGTGTCGAAGATATCCATATCGAAAATGGCAAAGTGCAGGGAATTACCACCGCTAGCGGAGAATATATTGCTAGTAATTATATAGTTCTGGCGGTGGGACACAGCGCCCGCGATACTTTTCAAATGCTCTTCGATCGCGGAGTTTACATCGAGGCTAAACCTTTTTCGATTGGTTTTCGGGTAGAACATCCGCAGCAGCTAATCGATCGCTGTCGTTTTGGCGATCGCCCCAGCCATAAGCTTTTGGGTGCTGCCGATTACAAACTGGTTCACCATTGCGAAAATGGTCGTTCTGTGTACAGTTTCTGTATGTGTCCCGGCGGTTTGGTAGTGGCGGCGGCCTCGGAACCGGGGCGACTTGTGACGAATGGGATGAGTCAATATTCTCGAAATGAACGCAATGCAAACAGCGGGATTGTGGTGGGTATCACGCCGGAAGATTATCCCGGTCATCCGTTAGCGGGAATTGAGTTTCAACGTCGCCTAGAAGAACGGGCATTTGAGTTAGGAGGTGGCACTTATCACGCGCCTGGACAGCTTGTGGGGGATTTTTTGGCAAATCGCCCTTCGACGGCGCTAGGTGCTGTACAGCCTTCTTATACGCCGGGAGTTGTGATGACTGATTTGAGCGCAAGTTTGCCGGATTTTGCGATCGCAGCTATCCGTGAAGCACTTCCGGCTTTTGACAAACAAATTAAAGGATTTGCGATGGATGATGCGGTTTTGACTGGGGTTGAAACGCGCACTTCTTCACCAATTCGGATTAAGCGCAAAGAGGATTATCAAAGTTTGAACACAGAAGGCCTTTATCCGGCTGGGGAAGGTGCGGGATATGCGGGTGGAATTCTATCGGCGGGGATTGATGGGATTAAGGTTGCAGAGGCTGTGGCTTTGAGCATATTGCAATCTTCAAATCACTAAATTTAAATGTAAGTTAAACTTTAAAAAACATCGATAAAATTGGTTCGTAGTGAGGACTTTAGTCCGCAAAAATCCGAGGACTAAAGTCCTTAGTACGAACCTGAATAAAATTGGTTCGTAGTGAGGACTTTAGTCCGCAAAAATCCGAGGACTAAAGTCCTTAGTACGAACCTGAATAAAATTGGTTCGTAGTGAGGACTTTAGTCCGCAAAAATCCGAGGACTAAAGTCCTTACTACGAACCTGAATAAAATTGGTTCGTAGTGAGGACTTTAGTCCGCAAAAATCCGAGGACTAAAGTCCTTAGTACGAACCTGAATAAAATTGGTTCGTAGTGAGGACTTTAGTCCGCAAAAATCCGAGGACTAAAGTCCTTACTACGAACCTGAATAAAATTGGTTCGTAGTGAGGACTTTAGTCCGCAAAAATCCGAGGACTAAAGTCCTTAGTACGAACCTGAATAAAATTGGTTCGTAGTGAGGACTTTAGTCCGCAAAAATCCGAGGACTAAAGTCCTTACTACGAACCTTTATTTTCAAACCGCAGCTAAGCGAAAACGAATTTGAGTATCCGTATATTCCGGCGTCCAGCCTTCAGTCGTGGTAAAATAGCGCACAGCTTTAATTTTCCGAGTCGCAGTCAAATAAAACCAGTGTTCTGTATTCGCCGGGACGTTGATGAATTCTTCCGGCTGTACAGTGACTTCGATTTGACTACCATCTGGCCGCACGAAGCCGAAAATTCCCTCGCCTGCTACGATGTAGCGCACTTCATCGTCGGCGTGGATGTGACACTTACTGAATTTCGACAGCAAGGTGTCGAGGTTGGGAATGTCTGGATGCAGTACGATTAAGTCGCGGGATTGATAGCCTGCGGTTTCCTGGAGTTGTTGGAAGTAGCAGTCGAGGGCTTGCAGGACTTGCTCTTTTTCGCTGTCGCTAAGCGCATCTTTGGCTAACAAATTTTGAATTTCTGGGCTCTCACCCACGGGCCAGCGGTTGAGTTGAATGTTTAAGGGAGCGAGTTCGCGGGTAATGTCGCTGAGTTGATTGTAGGTTGTACCGTTTTCATGTCGCAGGATAGCCATTTTTGCACGTTCCAAATTGTTGAGTGAGGCGATAACTAGAAGGAAGAAGGAAGAAGACAGAAGGAAGAAGGAAGAAGAAGACAGAAGGAAGAAGACATATACCGCAAGCTTGTTAGCGATCGATATTTTACGTTTAATTTACGTCGATTTACTTGCATAGGGGCACTTTGCCAGATTTTTGTCGATCGCGCCTACCGCTGAAAAACCATTTTAACTCTGATTGGAACAGGCAAGATGCCTGTTCCACAAGAGATAATATTGATAAGTCAGGCGCCAGGTAGCAACCACAGCGATCGGCAATACTGATATCTTGAATGTAACTTTTGCAACAACCATGCCTACTTATACAGGAATTTCTAGCGAAGCTTTTCAGCATCCCCTCGATCGCCAAGCCGAGGCCGCATTGCGTAGCGTACCGGGATTTGACTTAATCGCCAGCAAATTTGTAGAATTTGTCTACGAACGACCGCAATTCGTTTACCTCATGGGAAATAGCATACAAGTCGGGCCGCGCCAATATGCCAGCATTTATCATATTTTTCGAGAGTGCGTGCAGGATTTAGATATTTCTCCCGAGCCTGGTTTGTTTGTTTCTCAAAATCCTGCGGTTAACAGCTATGCCCTAGGAAAAAACCAGCCCTATGTAGTTCTAAACACTGGGCTTTTAGATTTGTTGGATGAGGCCCAAATCAAAGTAGTGCTGGCTCACGAGTTGGGACACATCAAATGCGGTCATCCAACTTTAAATCAAATGGCGATGTGGGCGATGAGCGTCGCCTCGACAATTGGCGAGATGACTTTCGGGCTGGGAAATATGGTCGGGAGCGGTTTAATTTTCGCTTTTTATGAGTGGCGTCGCAAGGCTGAATTATCAGCGGATCGGGCCGCTTTGTTGGTGACGGATGATTTAAATGGCGTGATGAAAACGATGATGCAACTTGCGGGAGTTAGCAGTAAATATGCAGATCAATGCAGTTTGCAAGAGTTTATCCGCCAGTCTGACAACTATCAAGAACTCGATCGCGACAATCTCAATCAAGTGTATAAATTTTTACTTTACAACGGCGGCCAAGGCGTGATGCTGAGTCACCCTTTCCCGGTGGAAAGGCTGCGGTATTTGCGGGATTGGGCGAGTTCGGAGGAATACCGCCAAATTAAGCTGGGGAACTACAAGCGGGCTGTGGCTGAGGGTGCGGTAGATGTCAAGTCTCAAGCGCCTAACAGCGAGACGGAGGCTTTGCGCCGTCAGATTGAAGAGTTGCAGCGGGAGATCGATCGGCAAAAATCCCAGCAAAAATAAGTTGAGGGTGTGCCGCAAGCTACTTGCGGCCATAATTAGCGCCTCCAACCACTGTTTGCCTAAGTCTGGGAAAATTTACCGGATTTGGGCGAGGGAGGAAAGTAGAAGGAAGACAGGCTAGATGATAAGGAGGACACGGCAGTGCCGTGTCCCTACCCAAAATCATATTGTAGGGACACGGCACTGCCGTGTCCTAATTTCTTACTCGCCTCCAATCTAAAAACTGTCCTCTCCTTTCTGAAATCGGTTTCTCAGGAGGTGTAGTTTAAATCAAGATAAGCTTATAACTCAACGGGGCTAAGAAAAAATGATTATTGATAAAGCGATGAATACTAACAAACCAACTTCTAATTTTTTCGGTAATGTGGGCAAACTGGCGATCGCCCTAACCGTGCTCGCCGCCGGCATGGCATTCACCAATCCTCCCAGAGACAAATACCTAACTTATGCTTCCGGCGTACTCGAAACCGAGTTTAAAAACACTGTACGCAATGATTCTCGCGTACCGAAAGCTTTGAGTGGCGTTGCAGAGAGTTTGCTGACTTCCCAGCGGAGATCGATCGAAAGCCTACTCGACAATACAACAGAACGTCAGAACTTCGGCGTTGTCAGCATTTACACAACTCAAGTCGGCAAAAAAAGCTATCAAACCGTCGGGGCTTTTGGGAATTTTGTCACCCTCCCGCCTAGTTCTCAAGATGCTCAAAAGTAGAGTCAAATTAAGTTCAATTATCAAAACCGGGTTTTCTCCAAAACCCG
The DNA here is from genome assembly GCF_013299165.1 of Microcoleus sp. bin38.metabat.b11b12b14.051. Classification (NCBI taxonomy): domain Bacteria; kingdom Bacillati; phylum Cyanobacteriota; class Cyanophyceae; order Oscillatoriales; family Microcoleaceae; genus Microcoleus; species Microcoleus sp. bin38.metabat.b11b12b14.051. The sequence goes on along the minus strand of NZ_JAAFKD010000027.1, from coordinate 59,387 downwards.
GTTTTTTATTGAGAATTCTATGTATAACAGTTGACAGTTGACAGTTGACAGTTGACAGTATATGTAGGGTGTGTCGCCATCGACAATCTCTAAAAAAGACTGAAAATCTAATAGCGACGCACCTTACACATTGGATGAACGAAACAAACCTCTGTTTCACTCCGCCCAACAATTTTATTGTTGCAACATTTTTTCTAAATGGTATAATACTGAAATTGACACGATAAAACTTTATATTTAACAAATAAGCAGATGGCAATGAAAGTAAGTAAAGGCGAGAGATTTAGTATCACTCAAGAAGCGCCGGATTTGAAAAAAATGGCAATCGCCCTTGGTTGGGAGGTGACAGAGGCAGGACAAAGTTACGACATTGATGTTTCTGCATTTATGCTAGGTGCTGACGGCAAAATACCTAACGATCAATATTTTATTTTTTACAATAATCTGCAATCCTATGACAGTTCGGTACTGCAATCGATTCCAGACAAAAATAACCCAAGTCAAGAGAATAAGACTATTTACGGCATTATCTTAGAAAGAGTTAATCCTGAAATTGAGGAAATAACTTTTGTTGTCACTATTCATGAAGCACAAGAAGTTAATGCAAATTTTAGCAATATCAGAAATAGTTTTATCAAGATTTCTAATTTGGATACGGGAAGGGAACTTGTTCGCTATGAATTAACAGAGAATTTTTCGCGAGAGACTGCTGTAGAATTTGGTCGTTTGTACAAAAAGAATGGAGAGTGGAGATTTCAGGCGGTAGGACAAGGATATCAGGCAGGATTGCAGAGTTTTGTTGACAAGTATTGTAGCTAAAATAGTAATAATTTAGAAACCTGGTTTTGTAGAAAGCCCGGTTTTTACTTACGTAATTATATCTAAGTAAATCTCAATAAATTCAGAGACAGGCAGCAAATATTTTTAATCAACCCCGCTACGGTCGGCTAAATATTAAGTTTTATTAAAGATGAAAAGTTTTTGTGCCACTTAATATTAACATTAGCAGTATAAAATTTAATGTTTGACAAATAAGCAGATGCCAATGCAATTAAGTAAGGGTGATAGATTTAATATCTCTAAAGAAGCACCGGATTTAAAAAAAATGGCGATCGCCCTCGGTTGGCAGGTGACTGAGGCAGGAGAAAGCTACGAGATTGATGTGTCTGCGTTTATGCTGGGTGCTGATGGCAAAGTACCTAACGATAAATATTTGATATTTTACAATAATCTGCAATCCTGTGACGGTGCGGTACTGCAATCGATTCCTAAAAAAAACAATCGAGGTCAAGAAAATAAGACTATTTACGGCGTTATCTTAGAAAAAGTTAATCCACAAATTGAGGAAATGACTTTTGCTGTCACTATTCATGAAGCAGAAAAAATTAATGCCAACTTTAGCAATATCAAAAGTGCTTTTATCAAAATTTCTAATTTGGATACAGGGATTGAACTTGTTCGGTATGAATTAAAAGAGAATTTTTTGCGAGAGACTGCTGTAGAATTTGGTCGCGTGTATAGAAAGAATGGAGAGTGGAAATTTCAAGCGCTAGGACAAGGATATCAGGCCGGATTGCAGAGTTTTGTTGATAAGTATTCTAGCGGAAATACCAATAACACTGCTCCAATTACTCACGAGTTGTCAACAGGAACGGCAGCAGATGATTTGCAGTTGCCGGCTTGGGAGTTAGAAGTGGAATCAGAACCGGAAGCTTCCGGCGATACGGGGAACCTGCTACGATCGCAAATTAACACTCAAGTTAATGCCCGAAGTCGCAAAATACCGCTAGCTTTAGCGGCAAGTTTAGGAGTTTTGGTGTTGGGGACAGGTGCATTTGCGGCATCTTCTATGCGATCGGCAAATGAAACGCTCCAGCAAGCAAAAATACTGGCAGTTGAGACGCAAAATGCAGCGCAAGCAACTGATCCAAATCAGCTCAGAAGTTTCGATAAACGACTTAAAGAAACGATCGCCAATTTAGAGAAAATTCCTAACTTCCCCGGCTTTGGGTATCAACAGGCGAGAGCTGATTTGCTGACACTGCGCCCGATTTTGGTTCCGGTTGGGCGAAATTTACAGGGGGCAGAAAATCTAGAAAAAGCTCAAAAACTGGCGATGGAAGCTGCTGTGCTCGTGCAGAAACCGCCTCATCCGATGGAAGTTTGGCATCAGTGTCAAAGTAAATGGCAACAGGCGATCGGGCTTTTAGAAGCGATCGAGTCTGGTACACCTGTCTATAATTTAGCTCAAAATAAGTTATCTAGTTACCGGGCCAATAGCGCTATTATCGGTCAAAGAGTGGCGATCGCTCAAAAAGCCACGAACTTCAGCAACCAAGGTTCTTTGAAAATTCAAAAGGGAGATGTTGCGGGGGCGATCGCAAATTTCAATCAGGCTTTAGGGCTGAATCCCAATATACCTCAAGCTTATCTCGGATTGGGAATTGCGAGTTCAAAACAGGGAAATAAGCAGCAGGCAATTTACCATTACGATCGCGCACTGCAATTCAATCCTAACTTAGCAGAAGCTTATTTGGGTCGCGGTCAAGCATACTATGAATTGGGAGATCGGCAAAAGGCGATCGGCAATTACGAACAAGCTATTCGCGTGAAGCCTGATTATGGTTTGGCTTATTTAGAACGAGGTGCTATTCGCTGTATGCTGGGAACTAAATCGCAAGCATTAGCAGACTTTCACCAAGCAGGAGAACTTTTCTCAAAGCAGGGAGACGGAAATAATTACCAATTAGCAAAAAACTTTATTAATGAGTGTCAAGAACCGACTGCACAGGCTGTAATCTGCGATTATCGAAGGAATATAGACTCTTTAGGGCGACGCTGCGGTAGTTCTCTGAATGTTCCAATTATAGTTAGAAGAAAATCCGCGAACAGTGCCTCAAACTCTGACTCTAGTGAAATTAAAAGGAATAGCAGCCCGGAGCAAATCTCGCCGCCAGATTCTGATAGCAGCAGCACCAGAAGTCGCCGCAGGAAAAGAAGTAAAAGGTAAATTTCAGTTGCATTAGTTAATAGATGCCAAAATGTGCTGGTAAGCATCGATGGTTTGTCGGGCGATCGCCTCCCAGTTATAATACTTTTTCGCATAAGCTTGCGCGTTCAAGCCCCGGCGCTGGCGTTCCTGTGGTGACAGGAGTGCTGATTTGATCATAGAGGCGATCGCCCCTACCTCCAGAGGCGCAACCCACCCAGCCTCCGCTTGCTGGATGTCATCCGAGATATAAACGCGATCGGAAATCGCGACAGGTACACCAGCAGCCATCGCTTCTGCTACAGCAATCCCGAAATTTTCGTAATACGAAGGCAACACAAATAAGTCAGCTTTTCTCAACAGTTCAACTTTCAAATCACCGCTAACAAATCCTGTTATTGTCGTAAACTTTTCTAAGCTTGAATTTTGTATTAGCTGTTTAATCTTTGTTTCATAATCTGCATCTTGCGGATTGGAGCCAGCTAAAATAAAGTGAAATTTTATGCCATCTGCCAAAATAGTTTCCAGTGCAGGAATGAGCAAATCTAAACCTTTTTTAGGCTCAATCCGCGACATAAATAATATGATTGGTATTTCAGAATCCGGCAATATCTCAGGATAAAAATGTGCTGTCACCCCCAATGGAATCACCAAATCTTGTGGAACAGGCATCTTGCCTGTGCTCTCTTCTTGTGAAACAGGCATCTTGCCTGTAAAATCTTCTTGTGGAACAGGCATCTTGCCTGTAAAATCTTCTTGTGGAACAGGCATCTTGCCTGTAAAATCTAAACCAAACCTTTCTGAAATTTTAGCTTCTTGTTTGCTAGTGAAATGAAGGGCTGCTGCACCTGCCAAATTAGGGCGTTCAAAGATTGCAGCATAAATCTGCTTCAAGCGCTTTTTTTTCTGCAAGTCAGCGGGGTCAAGCATACCGCAGGGACGGATAATATAGGGCAACTTGTGATATCTGGCAATTGTCGCGGCAAAAGTAGTTACTGGCGAGAACAAAGCGTGAATGTGAGCGAGGTCAAATTGCCGTGCATTTTGATTTAACCACTGCAATAAACTCAGAGAAAACTTATATCTGCGAAACGGAGAACAACGGAAATAAATAATCTGATATCCGTTTTGTTTGATTGGTTGATTTAAAGGCACATCTAAGGAAAGTTGACCGATATCTCCATTAGAATCTGTGGTGATAATTGTGACATCAATGCCTTGGGAAGCGAGGGCGGCAGAAAGTCCCAGTACCATTTGACTCGGGCCGCCGTAGACGAGGGAAATTGAGGGGATAATTTGAAGAATTCGCATGATTAACGATTGATGTTACTTGGGGGTAGATTTTCCCGCTCATCTACTTGCCTATTTCCAAGCATATCTTATGTGACAGAGAAGTGCTATAGTCAAGCAAGATTAATCATGCAGAATACCAAAAAGCACTGTTCATTTTTAAGTAACTTTAGGAGTTGAATCAAAAATGTCTAAAAAATCTCTCTTACTGATGCCGATCGCTCTATCGATGTTAGCAGCCATTAGTTATCCGACAACCAATGCAGCCGCTACCGCCGAAGTATCGCCATTACAGCCAACCGCATCAGCCATACCCGTCGCACAGAGTCCCACCCCAAACGACGCTAATAAAAAGCTTCCTGATGTGCCGGCAAAGTTGAAAGTCCCTGCTGGCAATGCTTTGACATCCCAAATGTCAGCCAAAGGCGTGCAAATTTACGTGTGTCAACCCAAAACTGGCGATCGCACTCAATTTGAATGGACATTAAAAGCACCGGAAGCTGATTTGTTTAATGCAAGCGGCGCATTAGTTGGCAAACATTACGGTGGCCCAACTTGGGAATATACTAAAGACAAGAGTAAAGTGGTTGGCGAAGTTAAAGAACGTTTGGACTCGCCAGATCGCACTACGATTCCTTGGGTGCTACTCAGTGCCAAAAGCAATGAAGGTAACGGCTTATTTAGCAAAGTTACCTATATCCAGCGCCTGAATACTAAAGGTGGCAAAGCCCCAGCTACAGGATGCGATTCCTCAAAACAAAATACCACTATCCGTGTGGATTACACAGCAGATTACTATTTCTTTGCGGCTCAATAAGTGATACCATTTTTACCAAGTTTTGCTGCAAAAGAAATGGTTGCTTTATTTGCATTAACCTTTGAATAATACCAATTTTCCAAAATCGTGCAACAAAACAATTGTTGGGTGCAGTGAAACGTAGGGTTGTTTGTTCTACCCGATGTGTCAGGTGCGGATCTATGAGATTGTCTGTTAAATTTAGGGATGAGGGGAGCGACACACCCTACGAATATTATGGTTGCTTTATTTGCACGAACTTTTGAATAATACCAATTTTCCAAAATCGTGCAACAAAACAATTGTTGGGCGCAGTGAAACGGAGGGTTGTTTGTTGTACCCGATGTGTCAGGTGCGGATCTATGAGATTGTCTGTTAAATTTTGGGATGGGGGGAGCGACACACCCTACAAAAGTTTTTTATAAAAATCCAATAACTGCTCAGCTAAGGCTTGATTTGTATAATTGCTGATGGCTCTCTGATAACCCCGATCGCCCAAATCAGCAGCAAACTCCGGCCCTTCCATCAATTTCTGCAAACAATCGCGCAAAACCCCTGCATTTCCCTCGGGGAAGACTAACCCCGCATCGCCGATGACATGGGGAATTTCGCCACAATCGGAACCGATAACTGGAATTTTACACGCCATCGCTTCAATTAACACATGACCGAATTGTTCTTTCCAACCGACAGCAGTCAAAGTTTTGAATTTATAGCTGGTTTGCGAGGGCAATACCAAACAGTTCATTAAGTTAATGTAGGGCGGAATTTCTTCGTGAGAAACGCTTTCTACCCAGATTGTGCGATCGCTGATGCCCCATTCTTTACATTTTTGTTCCAAGTGCGATCGCAATTTACCTTGTCCTACTAACAGCCACTTCCAAGGAAGTTTTTTCAATCCTGCCAAGGATTCAGCTAAAGTCAACAGTCCTTTTTCTTCGACAAATCGCCCTACAAATCCTACCACAAAATCCGTGGGTTGAATGCCTAATTTTCGCGATAAATCAGCGTCTTTGCCAGCAGGCAAAAACAAAGTTTCATCTACTCCGAGTTGCGGCATTACTTCCATCGCGCCTGTGTAGCCCCGCTGCTGCAAAATTTTAGCTCCGTCTAGGTTGCCGGCAATAATTCCGTCGGTGTTATGAAGATTGCAATTTTCTAATACAGAAATAGGCCATTTCAGTTCATAAGATAGATTCCACCATGTAAATAATATATTTCTTGCTTTGAGTTTGAGCAATTTATTGAGTAAAATTAACTGGGTGTAGGCTAGGGATTTTGAACCTTGTTCGACTTGGATAATCTGCGGTTTGAATTCCTGTAATAGTCTAATTATATCTATGCCAAATGTTAGCAATCCTTGATTGTTTTGACTAAAATTGGAGATAGGAACTATTTTAAATGAGTCTTGTTGATAAAATTCGGTTTCGATAATTTTATTTTGTACGCCTCCGGGTTTCCAACATCGCGGCACTACAATTGTTACTTCTATGTCTGGTTCTAGGTTGGCTAATATTTTGAATTTTTGCCGATTTATGTCAACTATATAGGTGTGGCTAACAACCAAGATTTTCATTATTGAGTCATTGGTAATTGATAGTTGGTGATTGTAATTATTTAACGTTAATATTATCTTGGTTGGTGTAAATTTGTCCGTCGTTCCATAAAGACTGAATTAATGTATTGAGCGCGCTCAGGAAGCCGATGATATAAAAAGTAAGTCGAATGATGATTTTAAGGGGCGATCGGCTTTTATAACAAGGTGGATGCCCCAAAACGTGGCAGTCAAAGAGTTTGGCGAAAAATCGCAGGCACTCAAAGGCTGTTAAATTTTTGAATCCCATGAGGAAGTGGTTGTGATAAAATGTGATTTGATATTCGATCGATCGCGTGCTGACATCGTGACATCCGCCACTTTCCTCCCCCAAGTGAACTAAACAGGCAGTGGGATCGTACCAAATTTTCATCCCAGTCGATCGCAATCTCAAACAAAAATCCGACTCCTCCCGCACCGCACTCCCGACAAACCGCTCGTCAAACGTCAAACCCCACTCGGCAAAAACTTGCCTGCGAAACGACATATTGCAGCCTCTAGCCGACAGTACCTGCTGCGGTTTGACTGTGTGCACCAAATCGATAAAATACCAAGCAATGCCCGCATCCATCGCTTCTGGGGGCAAAAAGTCGATCGCCAAATCACCTCCAGAATTACCCAGTTTCATTCTGTCAAAAACCCTACCCGCCACACAACCCACATCAGATTTTTCTAAATAGTTGGCAGCGTGAGCCGCTAAAAAACCCTCCGGCAATTGTACATCATCATCAAGAAATAAAATAATCTCTCCCACAGCGCGGCGCACGGCATAATTTCGAGCTCCCGGCAAACTCGCCCAATCTACCCGAAACCACCTAATTTTAGCAGCATTTGCCAATTCCTCTAAATAAACTTGAGTTTCCGATTCGTGGGTGCGAGTTTGATCGATTACCAGCACTTCAAAATTCGGGTAATTTTGGCGCATCGTATCAGCCAATGTCTCTCGCAGGGGTTGCTCGCGGTTGTAGGTGGGTATCACAACAGAAATCATCATTCGCAGTTGCCGCTTTCATTATTTCTCTAAACGCCAAAGCCAGACATTTTCCAATGGGTAAATTGGTGTAATTTTATATTTTTGCACTTCTTCTAATTCAAATCGCAATAGCTCGGTGCTGCGGTAGAGAAATACATCGCTAAAACCTTCAGGTATTTTAACTTGCTCTGGTTTAACTGCCAATAAAAGTTCTACTTCCGGCTTCAGCAGATAGGTGATAGATAGTATTTTTCCAGTGATGTTGTTGCCTCCGTGACTGATTAGCAAAGGTTTTTTGGCTTGATTGACAATCGCGGCTACTGCGGGATTGTATTTAGTGCTAGAAGGATATTTGTTCCACCAAAGTTGCGACTGCGAGCTGACGGTACAAGAAACTATTTGACTCGAAATTAGCACTATTAAACCGAGCTGCCACAACTTTTGCTGGCGGCGATTGTTGGCGCCTAAAATTTGAGCGGTGAATAGGTAGGCGACAGCTATCTGGATTCCTAAAGTATAGGGAACCATGTAGCGATCGGCAACGCCTCTCACTGCTATCAATACTATCCCTGTAATTGCGATACCTGTCAATACAAACAGCCAAACTCGTTTGGGAGTTGAGCGGCACAGCAAGTATATTGCATGGGCGATTGTTAGCAGCAATAGAGCTGCTACAGTCCATTGGATAAAATTTCCTGCGATCTCGCTCGAACTCAAGTTAATAATTCCTCCCGCCCAATGCGTGTCTATAAAACTTCGGCAGGTAATCAAAATCAAAGGTTTAAATGCAGAAAATAAAGACAGTGAAATGCGGGGCAAGCCTACTGTTGCCTCGATTTTGGGCGAGTTATAAAATAATACAAAAATCCAAGGAGCAAACATGATAGTTGCTATGGCCAAAGCGAGTAAATAAGCAAGCAATATTTTGCTCAAACGCCAATTTTCAGTTATAATTACATAGATGCCGTGGGCGAGGGCTACTAAAACAAATAATAAACTACAATACATTCCTAAAGTCAGGGCGATCGCGTAAATCAACCAAATTGCTTTGCTCCATTTAGATGGGGCGGGAGATTTGTGTAGGGCGATCGCCCGCAGCAGAATTGCATTCGACAGCAAGACGAGGACTGCAAACATCATGTACGGCCTTGCCTCTTGGGCGTACAAGACGTGAAACGGCGACACAGCGGTGATTGTCACAGCCATCCATCCCGCAGGGCGAGAGCGAAATAATTCCCAGCACAGCCAGTAAATGCTGGGGAAAACTAACAAACTAATCCAAGCTGAAAGACTTCTGATGGCCGCGACTTCCGGGCCGAATAACTGCACCCAAAATCGGGCTAAAACAAAATACAGCGGCGGGAGTTGAGGTTCTTCTGTAGCTAAACCTTTGACAGTATCCCACCAACTTTTTTGGGGATTTATGTGCTGGTATTTGCGCTGCAAATATTCGACGCTAATTGGTGCACCTTGAAAATCTTGCTGCACCATTTCCGTCCAGGTGTAACCGGAAATTCGCAGCGAGGTGATAGATTCGTCGAAGGAGTAGACTTTGCGATCGAGATTAGTAAAACGAAAAAATATCCCCGTTATTAATATGACGACAATTAAAGTTTTCAACCAAGTTCGATGCCCCAGCCCATTTTGAATTGATTTGCTGTTCATAAAATCAGAAATGGGAAAATGAAGAAAGAAGAATTTATTGATCTAGTATAGAGGCAATAAGTCAGAGGCAATAACAGTGAGAAATTAGTTTCAATATCCCTGGATTTTTCTAGAGATTGATTTCTCCTTCCTTCTTCCTTCTTCCTTCTTCCTTCTTCCTTCTTCCTTCTTCCTTCTTCCTTTTTCCCATTTCGATCAGATAGCGATGTGTTCCTGAACGGCTAAGACTAAATTTTCAGTCCAGAAATTAGCCAAATCGGCGCTGGCAGCTTCTACCATAACTCGGATCAGCGGTTCAGTGCCGGAAGCGCGAACTAAAATTCGTCCCTGTTCTCCCATTGCAGTTGTAGCACGCTCGATCGCCTGTTGCATGGGTTCGCATTCGTGCCATTTTAAGCGTTTTTCACGATCGTCCACCCGCACATTTCGCAGCAACTGCGGGTAAGTTTGGAAACTGTCGCTGACCAATTGTGCCAAAGATTCTCCGGACTCGCGCACCAGCGAAGCCATATGCAAAGCTGTCAGCAAACCGTCGCCACTAATACCGAAATGCGGACAAAGAATGTGTCCCGACTGTTCGCCCCCCAACATGGCACCAGTGCGCTGCATTTCAGCGTGAACGTGTTGATCTCCCACGTTTGTTCTGGTTAGTTTGCCCCCCTGTTGTTCCCAGGCTCGCTCGAAGCCGAGGTTAGCCATTACAGTAGAAATAATTAAATTATCCGGTAACTGTTGGGAGGCGCGCAATTGTCGGCCCCACAGATAAAGAATGTAATCCCCGTCTATCGATCGACCTTTGTTGTCAACACCCAAAACTCGATCGGCATCGCCATCAAAAGCAAATCCCAAATCGGCATTGTGTTCCAAAACCGCCGCTTGCAGACTTTCCAGATGAGTAGAACCGCAGTTAACATTAATGCGAGATCCATCAGGAGAGTTGTGCAAACAGATCACATCCGCCCCCATTTGCTCAAACACCTGCGGTGCTAAACCCGCCGCTGCTCCCCAGGCCAGATCCAAAACCACCCGCATTCCGGACAAATTCATCCGTTGCAGTGAATTTGAGACAGAATCAGCATAATCTTTAATCAACTCCGGGCGGTGGTAGTGGTGCCCCAAAATCAAGCTAGCAACCGGAACCTTAGCCCCCCGAATTCCTGCTTCGATTTGTTCCTGTAACTGCTGAGATAGCTTATAGCCATTGGGGCCGAAAAATTTAATCCCATTATCTTCTGGGGGATTGTGAGAAGCCGAAATCATCACTCCGCCCACAGACTCGGAAATGCTAGCCAGATAAGCAACGCAGGGAGTAGGGCACAATCCCAAATTCCATACTTCCAAACCGGCGGCTGTCAAACCTGCTGACAGTGCCATTGCCAGCATATCGCTGGAATTCCTGCTGTCTTGGCCCAAAATCACAGGGCCCTGGTTGGGGGAGTTTTGGCGTAGAACTTGCCCAGCCCAGAATCCGACTTGCAGCGCTAGGGGTGCAGTTAGCAATTCTCCAACTTTCCCGCGAATTCCGTCTGTGCCGAAAAGTTTTGTATTGGGCAGGGAGAGGCTATTTCCCAGCAGAATTGTATCGCGTTTGACTGGTTGTACCGAGTTAGTAGCCGAAAACTCGCTGCCGCGATGGCGCGAAGGTGTCTGAACCATATTCACTCCTTTAGGAATATTCACACTCACACTTTGCAGTTCATGTTACAACTGAAAGATCTTTTTTTCAGCGTAAAGTTGATTTATTTCTGGGATTGCTCAGGAAACTTGCTCTGACAACCTACGCAGCAAGCTTAGCGTCGTCCGAAAAGTTTTTATTGTAGCGAATAGAAAAAATGTGATTCCCGGCGCGCCAACAGCAGCGCTCGCTATCATTCGGCATCGGATTTGAGATGATGCTGATGCCTTTGAGATTGTCAGCAACTCCGCGTATAGAAAGTTAATCCTGTATTGCCATATACTTTTTGGCGGCAAATTTCTAGGCCGGGAATCGGTTGTGTCGATCGCTCCGGGCTGTGTTCGATCGCAATTTCCCCATCAGGTGCTAGCATTTCTTGGCCCGCGAGCAAATTTAACACAGGTTCGTACAAGTCGCTGGCGTAGGGCGGATCGAAGTAAATGCGATCGAACTGCTGTGGTGCTAGTGCCGCCAATTTCGCGATCGCGTTTCCCCGCAATATTTGGAATACTTGAGACTCGTCTGCTACTTGCTCCCAATTTTCGCGGATAATTGCACAAGCTTTCGCCGACTGTTCGATACCCGTAACACTCGCGGCTTGGCGACACAAAGCCTCTGCCCCCATCGAACCGCTACCGGTACAAATGTCAAGCCATCTGCAATCTGCGATCGTCCCCTGCCAAATATTAAATAAAGCTTCTCTAACTCGTGCAAGTGTGGGGCGAGTTGCGAGTCCCGGCAGAGTTTTGATTTGGCGGTTGCCATAGATTCTGATACTCATAAGAAGGAAGAAGACGGAATTATTTAACCACAGAGAACGCAGAGAACGCAGAGGAAGAGGAGAGAAATTTATTATTCTGATGCTACCGGATTTGATATTACACTTCGGGCTAGTGAAAACAAGCTACCAACTCAATCAGTACCACTAATTTTTATAAATAATATTATAACTTGACTAAAAATGGAATTTGGAGCCGACAAAGCAGCTCCATTCTTTCGATAAAATTGTATCATTTAAAACCCAGATTTGACAGTATTTTCTGCTTGACTAGATTCACATACTGGTCTTTGAGCTTGTTTCACACATAATACAGTATTGCTGACCACAAGCGATACTAACACAACTTTAACCGGAAACGAAACAGCAGGAGTATTCATAAAATTATAATTGGGAATTGGGAATTGGGAATTGGGAATTAATTCCGAAGATTGGGCAATCACCGGGGATTGCCCCTACGGAATAACAGCGATCAAAAGTTGTTGATAATTACCGGTTGGGTTTGCCGCACCGGAGGAGATACCGGTGCTGGAGCAGGATAAGGTTGTGGATAAACCGGATAACCTGGTTGCGGATAACCTGGTTGCGGATATCCTGGTTGTTGGGAAGTTGGGTATGGCGGCATACCATTGGGCTGTCCGGGATATTGAGGTGCAGCATTTCCAGGAAAAGTTTCAGGATAACCAGCACTTCCTTGGGGAAATTGCTGTTGATTTTCTGGGAGATTTTGAGGATTAGAGGGAATCCCCAAAATGCCTTCAAAAGCGCGGCGGAGAATTGGTCTGAGGGGGAGTGCTAAACTCATTTCAGCGCTTGAGGCGATCGCCATTACAGACAGCGTTCCGACAATAGCTAGTTTTCCGAATCCTTTTTGCAGTTGGTTTTGAGCAATCATGGTTTGTCTTCCTTATTAAGAGATTTTAGATTTTAGATTTTGGATTTTAGATTTTGGATTTTAGATTTTAGATGGTTGATTCCTTGTTTAGTATTTGCGGTTGTTTGTGGTTGCTTGCTTAACTATCGATACTTTGCCACAACCAAAAGCTAACGGAAAGGGGAGAATCGGGAGTTAAGCAAGGAGTTAAGAATCTCGATCAATAGGCAGACCTATGATTGATGTCATCGCACCCAAAATGAGACATCGCGGCGGCCGTTAACAGAAGTTCCAAAGTTAGTAACGTTGACATTGCCACAGTTGAATTCGCCGAACAAACCGCGATTTCCTTGGTTGCTACCTCGAACGGCGATCGTCCCGTTACCGTTAACTCTTTCTACTACTCCAATGTGTCCGTGAGTGCGATCGGCCCCGGGGAATGAAGACTGCATAACTACAACTGAACCGGGTTGAGGGCCAACTTGACGGAAGCCGTTACGTTGCAACACTGAACCGTAATCTTTGGCACTCCAAACATAGGGAGGACGCAGTTGAAAGCGATTGTTTGCGTAATGTACACACTGACAAAATGGTGCAGCTACGGCTGGTTTGATGCTGGAGAAAGTAGCAGTTACGACTGTGCTGGTGGCGGCGAAAGCAGTTAACAAAGCGAGAGAGATTTTGGAGGAAGAAGTAAATAATTTCATGGTTGATTCCTTGTTTGTTTGCGGTTGTTTGCTTAACTGTTGATACTTTCGCAGAATGGCAAATAAACCGAAATGGGAGATCCGGGAGTTAAACAAGGAGTTAAGGAAGAGCCAGAAATATTTTTGTCAAGCCTTTGTTCGGAAAGGGTTTCAGGCGTTATAAAATTTAAGGAGAGCAGTTTGTTAACTCCGGTTTCTTCCGGGGCGATCGCAAATTCCGATTAATTCCGGCGCACGCCCATATCTGACAAGGTGTTCACTCCCCAACCGCCGTCTCAAGCGGAGTGCGCTACTCGATCTCTCGATTTAAAATCTAAAATCTAAAATCTAAAATCTAAAATCCCAATGACTGTACCCAAAGCAAGGCGCGATCGCGGCAGAATACTCACAGACAAAGGATGGAAGAAAATCTGGGACGCAATTTATCTCAAATTTGCCGATCGCCCCAGCTTACAAACCATCTCAGAACAAACCGATCCTGGACTTAATCGCAATTCGCCCTCCTTCGTCTCGACGGATACGGTGTCTAATATATTGAATCGACGAGCACCGGCTGACACAGCCAAAATTGAGAGTTTGTTTGCAGCTTTTGGACTGCGACTCGAAGCTGACGATCGCACTTCCGGGGATATTTCCGGCAATCTTGCGCCCGCGCCCACTCCTCAAATCCGGCAAACTTGTTGCGAATTGCCGGATATTTCGGGTTTTTGCGGCCGCCGGGAAGAATTGGGTTTGTTGAAAACCTGGATTTCGATCGATCGCTGTCGCTTAGTTGCGATCTTCGGGATGGGCGGAATTGGTAAAACTGCACTTTCCGCGCAATTAGTCAAGCAAATTCAGCACGAGTTTGATTTTGTAATCTGGCGGAGTTTGTCGAATCAGCCGAGTTGTCAAGATTTGGCGATCGGTGCCATTACATTTATCTGCGACAGTCAAGGCAAAAAACTGCCGGAAAACCTGGGCGACGGCGTTTCGAGGCTGATTGAGTATTTCCAAGCACACCGCTGTTTGATTGTGCTTGACGGGGTGGAAACTATTTTAGATACGGGCGGTTTGGCTGGTAAATATCGATCGGGCTACGAAGACTACGAAAGACTATTCAGACAAATAGGAGAATCCAACCATCAAAGCTGTTTGTTGCTTACCAGTTCAGAAAAATCAAGAGATATTGCTTTGTTGGAAGGTCAAACTCGTCCGATTCGTTCTTATAAACTTACAGGTTTAGACAACATGGCCGCGCGGGAAATTCTCACAGAAAGAGGCTTAGTTAAAGAAAAACAATGGGATGAATTGATTGAATCTTATGCCGGTCATCCTTTAGCACTCAGGATTGTTGCGGCAATGATTTTAGAGCTATTTAACGGTAAAACTTCGGAATTTATCAGAGAAAACACAGTATTTTTAGGTCAAATCAACCACGTTTTACATCAGCAGTTTCAAAGACTTTCATTATTAGAAAAAGATGTAATCAAACAGTTGGCAACTGCGGGAGTGCCAATCGAACTCGCTCAATTGCGGGGGAGACTTTCTGCACCAGTTTCGACCTCGAAGTTGATGGAAGCGCTGGAATCTCTGGGATGGCGATCGCTAATTGAGAAAATCACAGTCAGTGGTAATGTGGCTTTCACGTTGCAGCCGGTAGTGAGGAAATATGCGATCGAGCGATAGGTATTTATATCGTATCCGTCGGATTGGCCGCAGTAAGATTGGTTCGTAGTGCGGACTTCAGTCCGCAGTCGGAAAGCGGACTGAAGTCCGCACTACGAACTAACTGGGCGATCAAGGCAAGAGATCTATTACCTAAACGGCAACTTTTGTCTTTACCAGACTGACAAAATTCGACAGCATTTTCAATCCCGTACTCGAAGACTTTTCCGGGTGAAACTGCACCGCCATCAGATTGTCTTTAGCAATCGCCGCGGTCACATTTTGACTACCATGAGTCACCATTGCCGATCGCACTTCCAAATCTATCGGATCGACATAAAAAGAATGCACGAAATACACCCAAGGATCGGCGGGTAAAGCTTCCCACAGCGAGAGATCCGGCTGAGGAAATTCCAACTGATTCCATCCCATGTGGGGAATTGTCAGCCCCGGTTCCGATCGAAACCTGCGGACTTTTCCCGGAATAACGCCCAATCCCGGTTCTACACCTTCTTCGGAACTGTCAAACAGGATTTGCAAACCCAAACAAATGCCTAAAAAAGGTTTCCCAGAGGCGATCGCACTTGTTATCGGTTCGATCAAATTGCGCGATCGTAAATTCTGCATTGCCGGATCGAACGAACCCACTCCGGGCAAAACCACCGCATCAGCCTGCTCGATTACAGCAGGAGAATCCGTAATTTTTGGCACTGCACCCACATTTTCCAAGCCCTTACAGACCGAGTGCAGATTACCCATGTCATAGTCCACTACTGCGATGACAGACATTGACTTACTTGCCTTATATTATCAATATAACTATTTTCGCACAAAACTACCCATAATAAAGGTTCGTAGTGAGGACTTTAGTCCGCATCAAATTCTGCGGACTAAAGTCCTCACTACAAACCTATATTCGCACAAAATTACCCATAATAAAGGTTCGTAGTGAGGACTTTAGTCCGCATCAAATTCTACGGACTAAAGTCCTCACTACGAACCTATTTAATTGCGATCGATACACAGGAAATTATATGACTAACAAAATCCTGCTAACATCATTTGATACTTGGCTTCCGCATCAGAAATCGAACTCTTCCGATGACTTATTAGCCAAAATTTCTCAAAAGCAATATTTACCTTATTCCCTGACTTTTTTGAGAAAACTGCCCGTAGATTTTGAAGAAGCGCCGAATTTGGCGATCGCCCAAATCAACAAAATCAAACCCGACATCATTATCTGCTGCGGCATGGCCGAAAGCCGGCAAAACTTAACCATAGAATCTTGTGCTTGTGGCGATACAGACATTCTGAAAACAGCAGTCAAGCTCGAACCGCTCATCGCTGATTTAGCCACCACCGAAATCAGTCACGAAGCCGGGAAATATGTTTGCGAAGCCCTATATTACGCAGTTTTAAAGCATATTTACGATGCTAAAATTGCCGCTCAATCTATTTTCGTCCACGTCCCAATTTTCACTGATGAAAATCTCGACAAAATTGTCGCCGATTTTTTATTAATCATGAACCGCCTAACTACACGCAGGGACTAGAAACCGGGTTTCTACAACTATTTCTCGTTACCAATCGCCAAAACTCAGAGAAACCCGGTTTCTGAGGTTGAGCGCAGGGACTAGAAACCGGGTTTCTACAACTATTTCTCGTTACCAATCGCCAAAACTCGTAGAAACCCGGTTTCTGAGGTTGAGCGCAGGGACTAGAAACCGGGTTTCTACAACTATTTCTCGTTACCAATCGCCAAAACTCAGAGAAACCCGGTTTCTGAGGTTGAGCGCAGGGACTAGAAACCGGGTTTCTACAACTATTTCTCGTTACCAATCGCCAAAACTCGTAGAAACCCGGTTTCTGAGGTTGAGCGCAGGGACTAGAAACCGG